>JAJEDS010000343.1 GCA_022821365.1 Dehalococcoidia bacterium
GGAGTTATGGCAACCATTGTCTTTTCCAGTCCATCGTAAGGTTCGAGCGTAAGTTCGCCCACCCAGGCGCCGGCAGCATTCAGGTTAAGGGTCATCGGCACAACCCGATTGGTCTCCCCTTTTTGTATCAGCTGAACAATAAACTCCTGTCGGACCAGGTTGTCAATAAGAACGAACCCGTCGCCGGCCCAACCCGCTTCCGGTAGCTGCGCCCCAGTTCCTTTAACAGAAAGGTCCCTGATACACATACCGGTGTCGTTCAGCGCATCATCCGTAACGTACTGGAACCGGACCAGCACCTGCTGCCCAGCGTAACCCGACAAATCCACCCCCTCAGATATCCAGCCATCGCTTTCGCCGGTGTAGCCCGGACCGAAAGCCACGCCGATGGGATTGGCGGCGGAAGTGTGCCGGGTTTCGAGGATATCCCAATGCCGTCCTCCATCAGTGGACACTTGAAGGTAAACATAGTCCCATTCTTCCTCAATGCTGTACCAGGCATCAAAGGAGAGCGTCGCCCCACCCGCACCGGTCAAGTCAAGCTCTCGCATCAGGGTTGAAGTAATGGAGTCGCCATTATTACTCCACCAGCACCCCCCCTCAGGGACGTCTGCGGGTATGATCCGGTTGTGTCCCTGGCCCACGAAGGCAAGGCGCAAGGTCCCTTCCCTGAGCCTTGACCCAAGTTCGATGTAGTGGGTGCCGTACTGGTCCATTTCGCGTTCTATCTTGCCGGGCCGGCTCAGCCTTCGCGTTGGCTGAATCTCGACTTCCAGGTCCCGGTACCCCAGCAGACCCTTGCCCTCGTCGAGAAAATTAGCCGCCACCCAGTCGCCCAGCACAGAATGAAAGTCCTGATCGTAACCTGAGTTTGCCAGATAAGCGTCAATGCCGGCCTGGTTATCCGCCCGTTCAGTAAGGAGTTGGCGCAAGCCGGCACGGTCGGCGCCGCCGTAATGCTCGTAAAGGTAGTGCATGAAGAGGGAAGCGCCGCCATAATGGGCGCCAATGTTGGAGTTGTCCAGGGGCCAGTGCATCAGCGAAACGAAGGGACGCCGCAAGTATTGGGGGATTGATTCCGCCGGATAACCGGCCACCGTAACTGACAGTTCGGCAATACCTTCACTGATCCAGGTGTCTTCGGATGAATCGTAATTCCACATGACGGCGTGGTTTAATTCGTGGGCCAGCACGCTGTAATAGTAGGGGGTAGCCACCCGCAGGTACCGGGCGTTAATGTAAATCATCTCCCGTTGATTGCTGTGGGGCCTGATGGTCACCGGATATTCGTCGGTTGAACTGAAGTACCCGCCGGCGCCCCTTATGTCGCCGTGGAGAATGGTCAAGCGGGGATCATTATCCACGCCGGGCTTCCATTCGGTCCCAAAGTAACCGGTTACACGGGGATAAATAATCTCTTCAAACTCAGTGGCAGCTTCATCAATATCATCCTGGCCTACCCGTAAACCTTCCTCAACGTACCAATATGCGTTGGGAGAAACATGTCTCAGTTCAAACCGGGACTGGTACTTTTCCAGGCCGTCAAGGTCCACCAGGAAAAACTCGTCCTCCCTGCCAACTTCGTACTTGACCGGAGTGTCGTTGACCACCGGGCGGACTTCGGGATGGTCCGGGGGAAGCAAGAGTTCGTAAGCCAACTGGAACAGATCGCGGTCAGGCGGGTAGGGCACCTCTGCGAGAACATTTCCTTTTGGCGGTACCGGGATGGCCGCGGCGGGGGAAGGTAAGGGAGACGTAACTATTGCAGGGCCATCCGATCCGTAGCCGATTGCATCGGCAGTTGGAGAAGGGCTTTGGGAAGTCTGCGGCTGAGTTTCGGCCGCGCTTCGTGGAGGTCTGGTTGGCTCAGTGGCCACCGGTGCGGCTTCAATAGCGGAGTTGACGGATTCCCGTTGTGGCAGGTCCGCAGCCGGCTGAGTGTCGGGGGCTGAACAGGCAAGTGCGAATGCGGCAAACAGAATTGTCGGCAATAGCGAGACTGCCCCATAACTCCTGGCTCTGGCAAAGTGAATTCTCAGAAACGACAACAAAATGCGAGTCCTTGCGACGCACGAGTAGGGAGATGAGTGGAGAAAAGAAGCGATGGAGCCGGTGAAGGGAGTCGAACCCTTGACCTGCGGTTTACGAAACCGCTGCTCTGCCACTGAGCTACACCGGCTGGAAAAAGGAGGGTACGACTAATACAGTATAGCATCAACCCTATGGCTCTTCAGCACCTAAATTGCAACAGGCTCCAGAACTCGCAATAGGCGGGGCCTAAACGGTAGGTGGCCCCAGACCTTGCACGCCGGCTGGCTGGGCCTCGTCGTCGCCGGGCCAGGGCGGCATGGTCAGGCAAAGGAATCGAAGGGCGCCGGATTCGTGAGCGGAGAATTGGAACATCCAGCCAGTGGGTATGACCAGCGCATCACCCGCCTCGACGGATACCGGGGCAACCAGCGATGGTTCTTCAATCCCCGGCGGACAACGCCACACTTGCCCACTCCCCTCCAGTATGTACCAGACCTCTTCGACGGTCCGGTGGTAGACAGGTCTGGAGACCCGGCCGGCGGGGAGAGTTACTTCCACCATGCTGGCGCCCAGGGCGGCATTGCGGTGGTCGACCAGCAGGCGAATCTCCGAGCCGTCGGGTGCCGTAACATCAGTGTTTGCCGAACGATGGCCCAGAGGTGGAATAGTATGATTTCCTGCTTCAGGTGAATTCACTTCAGTACCGCCCGGTTTTTTCTTGCGCCTATACCCGACACGGGGCATCATTAGATACCACGACAAAGGGAAGCCCCCTCTAAAAGGGGGCATCCGACAATAGCTGGGCCGAATAGGCCTGGGCTAGGAAACCGCAGGCTTCCTTCCCTTTCTGTCCAGGAATTCCCTGAACCCCTCCTCTACGGTAAGGCCCCGGAACCTTCCCTGCCGGGAATTGACCTCGCTCCAGAACTGGTCCTCCATGGGCTGGCCGGTGTGCTCAAACAACATCTGCTTGATGTTGGCGACGCCTTCCGCCCGGTTCTTGGCAATGCCGGAAGCGACCTCGACGGCCTTGTCGATCAACTGGTCGTTGGGTACCAGGTGGTTCAGCAGGCCAATGCGGTAGGCTTCCTCGGCAAAGACCTCGCGGCCGCTGTAGAGCAATTCCTTGGCCCTGGGCCAGCCGATCAGGTTTGGCAGGCTCCAGGTGGCATTCATCTGACCGTAATTGACAGCCAGGAAGCGGAAACTGCTCTTGTCGCAGCCGATCAGGAAATCCATGGAAGTGGCCATGACCGTACCGCCGCCGTAGCAGAGGCCGTTGATGGCGCCGATAATTGGCTTGGGGCAGCTGGCCATACGCCAGGTGTACTCAGCCCGTTCGGCCGCCGCCTCATCCCTTTCTTCCTGGGACTTTTCCCGGTTTTCGTGAATGTCGGCTCCGGCGGAGAAGGCGCGTTCCCCGGACCCGGTAATTACGATGGCGCCCACATCTTCGTCGCCAACCATGTTGATAATGGCCTCATCCAGTTCCCTCACCAACTGAAGGTTAAGGGCGTTCAGCACCTCGGGCCGATTCAACGTAACGATGGCGACCCGCTGCACCTGGTCAATACTGATAGTTTCGTAGCTCATAATTGTTCAACTCCTGACTTCCTTGCCCCTACTCCAACGGCAGTTCAGAAGGTCGGGGCGAATGCTGGCGTAATGATAAAGCATGGCAGACTCTAACGCAAAATGAGCCTTCCGAGTTGCCATTCCCAGTTCGCATAAGTATCCTCTAACCGCCACCAAGTTGCCGGGGTGCCATCAAGTAATGATGCCGAATCGGGTCCTGCTCCAAACCATAGCTGCCTTTGCCGCCACCGGCAGCGACTTCGACCAACTGTCACCGGAACTGCTCCACATCTCCAAGGAAATGATGGTCAACGCTGCGGCCGTGGGTCTGGCCGGAGCAGCCCAGGCTGATGGGGACACGGTTACACGGTTTGCCCAGGACATGGGCGGGAACGGGCGTTGTACCATCATCGGCAAGGGACTGCGCACCTCGCCCGTATATGCTGCGCTGACCAACGGCGTCTTGATTCGCCTGCTGGATTTCGACGACGAAATGCCTGAAAACCTGTCGCATCCTGGCAGTGCCGTCTTTCCGGTGGTGATGGCCCTGGGCGAAACGAACGGACTTCCGGGGCAAGAAGTGCTGGCTGCCTTTGCCGCCGGCTGCGAAGTTGTTTCCAGGTTGCAAACCCTGGCTTTCGCCAGCGACGCAACAACCGGGCAGACTAACCCGCAATTGATGGTCTTCTCCGGAATCGCCGCTTCCCTGGGCGCTGCCACCGCCGCAGCAAAATTGTTGAAGTTGGGTGAGCAGGAAATCCTGCAAGCCTTGCTCCTTGCTTGCTCCAATTCCGGCGGAAAGCTGACCGCGGGTAACGCGGGGCCCGTCCAGGCTTACGGCCACGGACGGGCAGCGATGGCCGGGACAATGGCTGCGTTACTGGCGCGGCAGGGCTTCAAGGCGACTCCAGGATTTCATGCTCTGGAAGCTGAATTTCTGACGGCAGCAGGCCTGGAATTTCCCGCCACTGGAGCCGACAGCTCGGACCTGAAACTGGGAAGGCCCTTTGACGTAGTCTCCAAAGGGGTGTCCCTGAAACTCTATCCCTGTGTATCCCAGGCCCATTCGGTTATTGACGCCGCCCTGCAATTACTCCAACAGTATCGGTTTTCCGGCGATGAAATCTCTAACGTCAGGGTTGGCGTAACTCCTGGCGCGCTGGCGGCCCTGCCCTTTCCCACGCCGGCCAATGGATGGCAGGCCCGTGCCTGCGCAAGCTTCGTGGTGGCCGCCGCCCTGACCCATGGTCATCCCCTGATTGACAACTTTACCGATGCCGCTTCTGCCGACCCGCAGGTGCGGGAATTGATGGAACGAGTGAGCGTGGAGGCAACCGAGGCTCCAATGACCTCCATCCCTTTCCCCTCCTCGGTCACGGTTACACTGAACGACGGGCGTCAACTAAGACACCGGTCAGAATTTGCCCGCGGCCTGGCGGATTTGCCCCTGACCACCGAAGAACTGGATGCCAAATTTCTCTATTGTTCGCGGTATATTCTCCCGCCTGACCACATAGAAGAGGCGGTGACGCGGCTGAGGGATCTGGAAAACATCGACAATACAACCGGACTTTTTTCCGTGCTGGGGGGATAGTCATCAATAGGGTGAAGCAGGGCGCTGGGCGGCGAGTTACGCTGTTCGGGATGCTCAGATTCTTGACACTTATCTCCAGCGAAAACTATACTCATCCCGAAAATTGAACCGAACAGGCCGTGAAGGAGACTAGTAGGCTTCCAGCGAGGCCCAGAGAGCCGGGTTAGGTGTGAGCCGGCGCCAGGCGCAGAAGCATGAATGGACTCCGGAGCCGCCAGCCGAAGTCCTCCGCTGGTAATTCATTACAAGCGGAGGTTGAGTAGGCCGGGCCGGTTGGGCGCCGTTAAAGGTCCACGGCACCGGGGCAGCGCAGGTGAAATGCCCCCTTGGCCGAGTAAGATGCTGGCATTATTGGATTGCGCTCATAGATTTGCCGGCAATCAGGGTGGCAACGCGAGTAAAGCTCGTCCCTATGGGGATGAGCTTTTTTGTTTGCATGAAACCGTGCTACAAATAATAGTTTTCAATTTAGAGGCGGCATGTATTATCCATCCCTAGAAGACGTCAAGTCGTTGGCAGATTCCGGCGACGGCAATCTGGTACCAATTTTCCGGTCGATAAACGCAGACCTGGAAACACCCGTTTCGGCGTACCTCAAGGTGGCCAGGCCCCCCTTCTCCTTCCTTCTTGAAAGCGTCGCCGGCGGGGAAAGGCTGGGACGGTACAGCTTTATTGGGACAGATCCCTACCGGGTGGTTAAGACCGGAAGAGAAGAGCTGCTGGGGGAAATCGACCCATTGCTTTCCGTCCAGGAAGAGATGGACCGTTATCGCCTGATACCCGTGGAAGGACTGCCCCGCTTCCATGGCGGCGGAGTTGGCTACCTGGCTTATGACTGCATCCGCTATTTCGAGCCCCGCGTGCCTCCCATGCCCGCCGACCCGCAGGGTCTTCCCGAGTCGGTTTTCATGTTCGCAGACACTCTGCTGGTGTTCGACCACTTGCGCCACGACATCAAGGTTGTCAGCCATGTCAGGCTGGACGGCGACATCGACCAGGCCTACAAGGAGGCCACTGACAAGATCGACGAACTGGTAAGTCGCCTGTCCCAGCCGCTGGAATTGCCCCCCGGGACATTGAGCCCGACTCAGCCACCCAAGGATGCAGCCGTAGTCGAGTCCAACTTCACCCAACCGCTGTACGAAGAAGCGGTGGAGAAGTGCGTGGAGTACATATACGACGGCGACGTCATCCAGGTGGTCAATTCTCAGCGCTTTTCGCGGAACACCGACGCCAACCCTTTCCAGGTTTACCGGGCTCTCAGGGGCGTCAACCCGTCGCCTTATATGTACTATCTTCACCTGGATGACTTCGACATCATAGGGGCCGCCATTGAAACCGTGGCAAAGGTCGAGGACGGGATAGTCGCCACCCACCCCATCGCCGGCACCCGGCCCCGGGGCAAAACTCCTGAGGAGGATGCAGCCCTGGAACAGGAACTAAAGACCAGCGAGAAACAGAGGGCCGAGCACATTATGCTGGTGGACCTGGGGCGAAACGACATTGGCAGGGTAAGTGTTCCGGGCACGGTGGAAGTTACCCAGTTGATGGACGTGGAACGGTTTTCCCACGTGATGCACCTGGTTTCTCATGTTGAAGGACGCCTGAAGCCGGAGTTGTCTTCCTACGATGCTCTCCGGTCCTGTTTCCCCGCAGGCACTGTTTCGGGCGCGCCCAAAATCCGGGCCATGGAGATCATCTCGGAACTCGAGGGTGAGAAGCGTGGGCCCTACGGGGGCGCCGTCGGCTACTTCAGTTTTTCCGGCAACATGGACACGGCCCTTGTGCTGCGTACCGGCATATACAAGGATGGAATCATGTACGTGCAGGCCGGCGGCGGCGTGGTGGCAGACAGCGTGGCCGAGGACGAGTATATGGAAACGATCCACAAGTCCAGCGCCGTGCTGAGAGCCATAGATATTGCCGAGGGACGGGGATGAACGCGAATCTGGCTGGGCCGTTCGGAACCCAAGTGGGTTCCGTTTCTCCGCCGGGACTCTCGCCAGGGTCTGAGGCATTTTTTCTCTACTGCTCCTCACTATAGTTTAATGATTGAGAGGTAAGTTGAATGCTTAAGTCCATGTTTCACACCGGCTTTGTGGTCCGGGACATTGACAAGACTATAGACTTTTATACTAACGTCATGGGTCTAGAGTTGGTGGGCCGCACCGAGCGGACGGGCGATTTCGCCTGCCAGTTGCTGGGCTTTCAGGATGCCCATATCAAGGGGGCCTTCGTTGAACTGGGCGACGGGCACCAGCTTGAACTGATCCAGTACATTAACCCGCCGGTTGGGGATGGGCACCTGCACCTGAACGATGCCGGGGCATCCCACCTGGCCTTCTTCGTGGAGAACATCGAAGAGTTCTATGCGGACAAGTCCCAGAGAGGGCTGACCTTCAACAACGAACCGGCCTCGCTGTTTGGCGATGATGGCAAGCTGCTGCGCAAGGCTCTCTATGCCCAGGACCCGGACGGCAACTGGCTGGAATTTGTGGAGTTGTTCTGATGCTGCTAATGATCGACAATTACGACAGCTTCACCTACAACCTTTACCAGTACCTTTCGGAACTGGGCGCAGACGTAGTTACCATTAGAAACGACAAGGTCTCCATACAGGAGATTGAAGAGATGGCGCCGGAAGGGATTGTCGTGTCGCCCGGCCCCTGTACTCCCACCGAAGCAGGTGTGTCCAACGACGTTATACGCCACTTTGGCCACAAGCTGCCGGTGCTGGGGGTTTGCCTGGGGCACCAGTGCATGGGCGAAGTTTACGGGGGAACGGTGGGACGTGCCAGCGAGATCTTTCACGGCAAGACTTCGCTGATTCACCATACCGGGAAAGGCGTCCTTGCCGGCTTGCCCAACCCCTTCGAAGGCATTCGATACCATTCCCTGGTAGTCTATCCCGAGTCCCTGCCTGATGACCTGGAAATAACGGCGTGGACGGACAACGGCTTGATCATGGGCCTGCGACACAAGAAATACCCGGTTGAAGGAGTGCAGTTTCACCCAGAGTCAATATTGACACCGGTTGGCCATGACCTGCTCCGAAATTTCCTGCGGCAAGTGGAGGAATTTCACCGGGAAGGGTAGTATAGGCAAGGCAGCCCGAAAACCCTCACAGCTGGAAAGCGACCCTGCGAAAGGAAATAAGTCAGAAACTGGGAATTACTGACGCTGATCTGGAAGATTTTTGCCGCCGCTGGAACATCCTGGAGCTTTCCCTGTTTGGTTCGGCCCTACGTGACGACTTCAGGCCAGACAGCGACGTTGACATGCTGGTCCGGTATGAGGCCAACGCTCATTGGAGCCTGATTGACCTTATTGGGATCAAGGTGGAGTTGGAATCATTGGTGGGTAGAAGAGTTGACCTGGTAAGCAAGCCAGCGGTGGATAATAGCGCCAACTGGTAACGCCGCCGAAATATTCTCGATTCAGCCGAAGTGGTTTATGAGTCGAAACCCTGAAACGCTGCTGGATATTGCCAAATTCGCCCAACGCGCAATCGAATTTGCTCAGGAGACCGACAGCAGAGGACTCGCCGAACACTTGTTAGTGCAGTCAACCATACTTCACCAGCTTTTGGTTCTTGGCAAAGCCGTAAAGCGGCTTTCGGACTCATTCAGAAACCAGCACCCTGCAATTCCCTGGTCGATAATTGCCGATATGAGGGATAACCTGACTCACGATTACCTGGACGTTGACTTGAACCTGACTTGGGATCCGATTGAGCGGGATCTGCCTGCTCTTTTCCAATACGTCGAACCCTTGTTTCCGAAAGAGGAGTAACCACCATGCCCACCATTGCCGAGCAGATGAGTTCCTGGACTGTGGCCCTGCACTTCAGCCAGTTGCCTCAGGAAGTGGTCCACCTGGCCAAGCGTATGATCATAGACACCGTCGGCTGCGCCCTGGGCGGCTACACCAGCGAACCCAGCAAGATTGCCCGCGATATGGCGGGCATGGTCACCAGTTCCCAGCCCTGCACCATCATCGGCAGCGGCCAGACTTCCAGCCCGGACCTCGCAACCTTTGCCAACGGGGTGATGATCCGCTACCTGGACTACAACGACGGCTACACCAGCCAGGAGTCGGGACACCCCAGCGACAGCATTGCAGCAGTCCTGTCCGCTACGGAAATGGCGGGGCTGGGCGGACGCCGGGCCATCACCGCCACTGTTGCGGCTTATGAAGCGTTCTGCCGGCTGGGCGACGCCGCAACCTTGCGCTACCGGGGCTACGACCACGTTACCAACGGCTGCATCGCCAGCGTCCTTGGGGCAACCCGCTCCCTGGGTCTGGATGAATATATAACCCGGCAGGCGCTGAACCTGGGAATTGCGCCTAACATTGCCCTGGGACAGACCCGGGGCAGAGTACTGTCCCACTGGAAGGGCTGCGCATACGCCAACGCCAGCCGCAACGCCGTCTTCGCCACAATGCTGGCCCAGCGGGGCATGACGGGGCCGGAGCCTATTTTCGAGGGCGAACACGGGTTCTTCCGGGCTATAACCCAGGAACCATACACGTTGGATACATTCGGTGGGGGAGACGTACCCTTCAAGATATTGGAGTGCAGCATCAAGCGTTTCCCCCTGGGCCAATACTCCCAGACCGTGGTGCAGGCGGCGCTGGAAGCCCGGGAAGGCATGCCCTCCGTAAACGTCGAAGACATTGCCGAGGTTCAAATAAGGACAATGCGTAAGGCCATCGACATCATGGCAGGCGATGAGGAAAAGTGGGACCCCAAGAGCAGGGAAACGGCCGACCACAGCATGCCCTATACCGTAGCGGTCGCTCTTACCCACGGCGGGGTGCACCAGGAACACTTTGATGAACAGTATTTTCGCAACCCGCAGTTGCTGGACCTGACCGCCCGGGTCAAGGTGGAGGGTACCGACGAGGCGGACCGCAGGGCGCCGGAAGCAATGTTGTGCGAACTGGAAGTGATTACCCGGTCCGGAGACCGGTATTCCGCTGAAGTCCCCTACCACCGGGGCCACTACAAGAATCCCATGTCTGACACGGAAGTTGAGGCCAAGTTCCGCTCGCTGGCCCACGACCTGCTGGCGCCGGCGCAGATTGACGCCCTGCTTGAGAAGCTCTGGAACCTGGAGCAGGTAGAGGATATTGGGGAAGTCCTGAGGTTGACGCGGATTTAGGATCCCGCGACCAGCGGCTCCTGAGGACTGCCATGAGTTTACTACCAGGCCTTCAAGAACCCTCTTGAAACATTTGCCAGGAATCAAGTATGAAGAGGGAGAGCCGGCCTTCCGCAGTCGCGCTATGTGTGAAGAGCAAGCGTAGTGCGCTGGCGCTCCCGCTTTCCCTTGGCGCCGGATCCTACTCGGCTATTTGCTCCACCGCCTCCGGATGAAACCCCGAATGGTCTTCAAACGCCCCTTCTACCGGGTAAATCTGCTTGTAGACGCCCCGGGCTCGCTGCTTGATTACCTCGTTGGCCCGGCGGTGCAGTTCGGTTATCCGGGCCCGCTGTTCCTTGTACATTTCGCTGTTTAGCGGGCTGGCGTCTTCCAGTTCCCAGATGCAAAGGAAATTAAGGACGCCTTCGCCTTCTTCCAGCTTGAACCTGCGGGCGCTGATGTAGCCCGGTATTTCCAGGCGTTCCAGCAGGTGCTCCTCGTCGTACCAGCGGTTGAACACCTCCTCGTCTTCAGGGTCTACCTGCATCATCACAACCATAATAGTAGAACCGATGTGCTGGGTTGGGTACTTGCTGTTTCGGTCGTCCATTTCATATCCTCTCTGCCTCAAGATCTGTAACCATTCTAACCCAGTCCGCCGAACGATGTTAAAGAATACGCGCTGCGCTATAATGCAGCCCGGTTAATTGAGATCTGAACGACAGGAGCAATATATGGCTGACAAGTTCTCGGGCGTTCACTGGATGCTGGCGACGCCCTTCACTGATGACGAGCAACTGGATCTTGGATCAATTTCCAACCTGATGGACAAAGCCTACACATCGGGGTGCGAGGGGGTGGTGGCGCTGGGTGTTACCGGAGAGTCCGCCCGGTTGACTGACGCTGAACGGAGGGCGGTGGCCAAGGAAGTCATCGCCACCGCCAACGGTATGCCAGTTACCTTGGGAACCACCGCTCCGGGCACCAGCGCGGCGGTGGCGTACAGCCGCGAAGCCCAGGAACTGGGAGCGGCTGCGGTGATGGTATCGGCGCCGGCCATGGGCAAACCAAATCCCGACTCACTGTTTACCCATTACAGTCGAATCGCCGACGCCGTGGATATTCCCATAGTCGTGCAGGACTACCCGCAGACCTCGGGGGTCCACATGGCGCCCGGACTTATAGCCCGCCTGTACCAGGAGATTCCCAGCGTCCAGTACCTTAAGCTGGAAGACCCGCCGACCCCTACCAAGATTACGGCCATACGCGCCCTTGCGGGAGAGGATCTGGCCATATTCGGGGGCTTGGGAGGCATGTACCTGCTGGATGAACTGGCCAGGGGTTCCGCCGGAGCCATGACGGGCTTTGCATATCCCGAAGTGCTGGTGTCCATATGCCGGCACATGGCGGAAGGGGACAGAAAAGGAGCTGAGGAGGTTTTTTACCGTCATCTACCCTTGCTGCTGTTTGAATTTCAGGAAGGCATAGGGGTAGCTATTCGGAAGTATGCCTTGCAGCAGCGGGGCTTGATATCGTCAGCCAGGGTGAGACATCCCGGACCTCAGACTACCCAGGAAACCCGGTCCGAATTTCACCAACTGGTGGAAGCAGTAGGGCTATAGAAGCGGGGCAAATCGTGTTGGCGGGGGCGAGGAATTCTCGCCCCTGTTTTTCTTGTCAGATTCCTGTCCGCCAGGGAACGGAGACCGGTTACATCTGGATTTTCTTGTCGCCGGACAGGTAAGCATCGGGTTCCCGCTGAAATGCCCGATTACATCCGGGGCCACAGAAATAATAGGTGGCGCCCTGGTATTCATAGGTGCCGCCCGGCGGCCTGGAGGAATCCACCTGCATATCACACACCGGGTCCGTTTCCTTGCGACCACCTCGATTGAACAGCGGAATTCTCATAGTTGCCTCCGCGAACGACAGTTGGTTGCACCACTTGATGACGCCTTACGGCAAAATTGCCGCTTCGACCCCGGCCAGACGCAACGGAACCTGTTGGCCTGGCGGCAATTCAACCTGGATTTCTACCTCGTACCTGATTATACCCCGTTCTGTGACGGGATCTTCGGACACCATGGACACTACGCCGGTCAGTTCGGTACCTGGCAACGAGTCAACCCTTACGGCCGCCGTTGACCCTGTGGCTACATTATGAACTTCACTGGCGTCTATAAATCCCTTGACTATCACCTGGCTGGGGTCCAGTAACTCTATAACACGAGAGTGCTTGTCTACCAGGTCATCTTCCTCAACGTTTACCAGGAAGACAAAGCCGTCGCTGGGGGCTAGCAGGGCGTACTCGGCCATTTCCTCTTCAATATCTCCCATCCGGTCCAATGCCATCGCGATCAAGGCGTTCAATGCTTCAATCTGTGCCAGCTTCACCGCGTCCGGGCTTTCGTAAAGCTGGTCAATCTGCGCCAGGCGGGTGGCAATTTCGCTCTCCATCAGAGGCACCGAATCCCGTTCGGGGCCATCGGCCAGCAAATCCTGGAGTTCCCGCTCGGCAAAATCGAGGCGTCGCTGGGCCAGCGTAACATTGACCTCGAGACTGGGCACAACCAAGGGGTCGGGGCCTTCCAGCGCTTCATTAAGGCGTTTGGTGGCCTGACTGACATTGACCTGCGCAAGGTCCACCTGGGACTGCAATTGATTGAGAACCAGGATGTCCGGGCCGGCTCTTAGCTCAGTCAGGTCTTCTTTGGCCCGCTCCAGATTGAGTTCCGCCACGTTTACGCTGGTTTCCAATTCCTGCAACAGTACCGGATCAGGCCCCTCTTCCAGTTCTGCCAGATCATCCCTGGCCTGGTCAAGGTTTAACTGCGCCACGGACACATTCGATTCCAACTCCTGCACCCGCAGAAGATCCGGCCCCTCCTCGAGTTCGGCCAGGTCCTCTTCCGCCTTGTCCAGGTTAGCCTCGGCCAGGTCCACGGCCGCCTGCAGGCTGTTCAGCTTGGCCACATCCACGGGCTTGCCGTCCACTTCCACGTCACGGATGGGCGAACGCAAGAACTGGGTTAGTGGGGTCTTGGCGGCGTCCAGGGCATCGTCCGCAGCCCCCACTACCGTCCTGGCGCGAATTACCCGGCGATGATGTTCGTCTAGGAAATCCTGCAGGGCATCACGGGCAAGATCGAGTGCTCGTTCAGCTTTAGTTACGCGATCCCGGGCTCTGATCTCGTTCTGCTGCAGGTCCTCCTTGT
>JAJEDS010000113.1 GCA_022821365.1 Dehalococcoidia bacterium
AGTCCATCTCGTCGTAAATGACCACGATGTCCGCCGGCTTAACCCCAAACCGGGCTACCAGGTAGTTAATGGCCTCACCACTGCGGTTCATGAAGGTACGCGGCTTGGCCAGCACTACTTCCCTCTCATGGAAGCGGCCCCGCCCAAGAACTGCCCTGGCCCGCCGTTCCCTGACGTCGATTCCCCAGCGGCGGGCCAGCAGATCTATGCAGTGAAAGCCCACGTTGTGCCGGGTATTGCGGTACCGGTCTCCAGGATTTCCCAACCCCACAATGACTTTCATGGAGCAGTCGGGTTCCTCCGCATGGCGGGGCGGCCGGGTTCTTTCCTCGGAGGCTACCAGGCTATCCCGGTTGTCAGAAACGGGTTCAGTCGTCATGCCTGGGCTTCCGGAAGGGCCTGCAGCGCTTTGGAGGGGGATTCCAGCAGGCGGCTAAAGGCTGCTTCGTCGAGAACCATTGTGCCCAGTCGATTGGCAGTGTCCAGCTTGGAGCCAGGGGACGCGCCGGCCACCAGGTAGGCAGTCTTTCGAGTAACAGAAGACGTGGCGCTGCCGCCCAGAGCCTTGATCCTGCCCTCGGCTTCGCGCCGAGTCATGGTCGTCAGGGTGCCGGTTACAACGAAGGTCAGGCCGTGCCAGGGGAGGTCATTTGGATCCACGATTTCGATATCGTGGTGGAGCTTCACTCCTGACTGCGCCATTTTCTCGATTATCGCCAGGTTCTCTTTCACCTGGAAATAGTTGTAAATGCTTTCGGCAATCTTGGGGCCGATGCCGTCTATACCGATCAAGTCCTCTTCGGCAGCCTCGGCCAGTTGGCCCACGCTGGCAAAGCGTTGGGTAAGCAACTCGGCAACCTCGGCCCCCACGTGGGTGATGCCCAGGGCAAACAGGATTCGAGGCAGGGGACGAGTCTTGCTGGCTTCGATGTTATCCAGAATCTTGGTGGCCAGGCGGTCGCCCATGCGGTCCAGTTCCAACAGTTTATCCTTTTCCAGGTAGTAGAGGTCCGCCACGGTGCTTACGAATCCCTTGTCAATCAGGATGCGGCACCACTGTTCTCCCAGGCCGTCCATATCCATGGCGCCGCGGCTGACGAAATGCTTCAACAGTTCAAAGAACTGGGCCGGGCAGGACGAAGAGTTGGGGCAACGGTGCATTGCCTCGCCCTCGGGCTTGACAACCGTGGTCCCGCACTCAGGGCAGTTCTCCGGCATGGTAAATTCCACTTCGGCTCCGCTACGGCGGTCACGGATGGGCCCCACCACCTGGGGGATAACGTCGCCGGCCCGTTCCACCGTAACCCAGTCGCCAACTCGTATGTCCTTGCGGCGAATATCCTCCTCGTTGTGCAGCGAGGCGTGCTGCACAGTGGCGCCGCTGACGATGACGGGTTTCAGGATGGCGTAGGGATTGAGGCTGCCGGTACGGCCAACGTTGATGCCGATTTCCAGGAGCCTGGTAACGGCCCGCTCTGCCGGAAACTTGTAAGCGGTGGCCCAGCGGGGTTCGCGCCCCACCACGCCAAGAGCATTCTGGAAGTTGAATGGGTTGACCTTCACCACCACCCCGTCCACCTCGTAGGGCAGTTCGTGGCGTTTCTCCACCCATTCCCGGTAATATTCCTTCACTTCTTCCAGGGTGCGACAGAGACGGTTGAGCGGATTGACCCGAAAGCCCAGGGACTTCAGCCACTCCAGGGTTTCCCAATGGTCGGCAGGGCAAGGGGAGTCGCCCGCATCGTTCAGCGAGTAAACCCAAATCTGCATGTTGCGGGAAGCCGTAACCTTCGGGTCCAGCTGACGGATAGTGCCCGCGCCCGAATTGCGGGGGTTGGCAAACAGGGGTTCGCCGCGTTCTGCCCGTTCTTCGTTCAGGCGGCGGAAGCTGTCAACAGGCATGTAGACTTCGCCGCGGACCTCCAGATAGGAGGGAGAGCTACCCTGCAAACTGAGCGGAATGGTGCGGATGGTGCGGAGGTTATGGGTTACATTTTCGCCGACAAACCCGTTGCCCCGGGTAGCTCCCTGGACCAATACCCCGTCTTGATAGACGAGGCTTACCGCCAGGCCGTCAATCTTCAGTTCGCAGGTCATGGAAAAGTTTGCGTCATCCAGCAGGTTCTTGACCCGCCGATGCCAGGCTTCCAGGGACTCGTCGTCAAAAACATTACCCAGGGACATCATGGTATGGCGGTGCTCCACCTGGACGAAGCCGTCCGCAGGATCGCCGCCGATGCGGTGGGTAGGTGAGTCGGGCGTTACAAGCTCCGGGTATTCCTCTTCAATCTGCCGGAGTTCCTGCAGCAACCGGTCATAGTCCTGGTCGCTAATAACCGGATCGTCGAGTACGTAGTAGCGGTGGTTGTGGTAGTTGAGCTCCCGCCGCAACTCGGCTACCCGATTGATGACAGTGTCGTCCGGCATATCCCCAACTCCCTCAGGGCATGATTCTCCCTTGAGTATAATATTTCGCCCGCCCGGATTACAGACCGCAGTTATGCCGATTTGGTCGGGTTGTCAGCTGCAGGACAGGTAGTCCCGGGAACCTTTGGGACACAATTTCCGTCCAGGTACTCAACAGTCTATTCGACACCCAAGGGGTTTGGAGGAAATATGCGCCATTGCGAGTCTAAGGAGTTCTAGGGCTTTCTTGTGAATCGGGGGCAATTCCTTTATTCTGCCTTTATGCACAAGTTATTGATACCCGCTTTCTTCATATTAACGGCGCTGTTTCTTGTCGGTTGTGGCGCCGCATCTGAAGTCTCGATGCAGATGGCAGACTCCGCCGAAGCCTTCCCTGCTTCCGCTCCGGCTGCCCAGATGGCGCGGGAAGTTGTGGTCGAAGCGGAGGCAATGGAGGCTTCTGAAGAGTCCAGAGTCATGCCGGCTCAGCCCGCCGCACCGGCTGCTTTAGCCCAATCCGCGGACTCAGTGCTGCCCAGCTTCGATGACGTTCAGGCCTCGGTGGCCGCCCAGAACAGGATCATCGTCCGAACCGTTGGAATGGGGTTGATCGTGGACAATGTGGCCGATTCCGTTGACCGGGTTGGGGACGTGGCCCTGGAACTGGGGGGATGGACAGTTTCCAGCGACCGCAGCGCCATCCACCGGGGAAGCGTCTCAGTGCGCGTTCCCGCCCAGCAACTGGATGAGGCAGTCAGGCGATTCCGCGCCCTCGGTATCCGGGTGGACTGGGAGTCTTCCACCAGCCAAGACGTTACCGACGAATACGTGGACAGCAACTCCCGCCTCCGCAGCCTGCGGGCCACCGAGGAGGCGCTGCTGAACCTGCTGGACAAGGCCGAAGACGTTGAAGACGCCCTGGAAGTGCAGCGCGAGCTGACGGACTTGCAGGCGGAAATCGAGAGCCTGGAGGGTCGGATCAAGTTTTTGGAGCAGACCGCCGCCTATTCACTGATCAATGTTACCCTGACCCTGGCGCCCAAACCCTTGGCAGTTGACGCCGGCCCGGACCAGACTTTCAGCGCCGGGCAGCCGGCCAGGTTCCGGGCCACCTTTACTGCTCCGCAGGGAATCGACACCTACAGTTTTCTTTGGGATTTCGGCGACGGCAGCCAGGCCGAAGGATCTGGCACCGCCCCCACCACTGCGCCGGGGGAAAGGGTTACCGCCACCGTTACGCACTTTTTCGAGGACGACACCGACTCGCCTTATATTGTGCAGCTGGAACTTACCGGCACCGGGCCCGCAGGCCTGGTTGAGGGGACTGATACCCTGATCGCCACCGTAACCCGCATCCCCACCATCGAAGTATTTGCGGGTGAGAGTCGTTTCGTGGAAGAGGGGGAGGAGGTCGAATACACCGGTTCCTTCACCCGCGGGGATGGACTGTGGGACCTGCAGTACCGCTGGGACTTCAGCGACGGCAGCCCCACGGTTACCGGAATACCGGAGGAGGGAGACACCAGGGCCACGGCGTTCCACACTTTCGAGAACTATCGTCTCGACCCCTACCAGGTAACCCTGACGGTAACGGCCCAGAGCGAAGCCGGAGAAGTGCGGGGCTCCAGTTCGTTCAGTGTATTCGTCACTGAGTCTCAGGGACTGGTGGTCGGCAACTGGGACTTGGTGGAATCTGCCAGGTGGGCTATTCGGTCCTTATCGGCGGTAGCCCTGGCCCTGGTAAACATCGTCATTTGGGTCGTTATATTCAGCCCGGTCTGGCTTGGGATAGGGGCGCTGGGCTACGGGGGAATTCGATTGAAGCGCTACTGGAGTGCGAGAAGGCAGCGTAACCGGCCTTATGCGGGCACGGAGTTATCCACAGTAGCTTCGCCTGCGGACTCGCCGTTGCCTGGAGACGAAGGTGACGAACCTGAGGGAGGGAGGGGATGAGTGCGTAAGGAGTTGCCCCACTGAATCCGAAACTATCAGTATCAACTACAGGGAGCTATACAGTGACTACCCAGACGCCCGAAGAGGCCCGCTCGCAAATCGTAAACATGGTGAAGGACTTTGTCCGCCGGGAAGTGGAACCGGTAGCCGCCCAGCACGACCGGGACGACACGGTCCCCCTGGACTTGATCGACAAAATGAAGGACCTGGGACTGTTCGGCATTACCGTGCCAGAAGAGTACGGTGGCATGGGACTGGACTACACCACTTTTGCGCTCATTTTCGAGGAGATGAGCAAGGCCTTCATGAGCATTACCGGGGCCATCGGGACCCACCACATTATGACCTACGTGCTGACCCATTACGGCACCGAGGAACAGAAGCGCCAGTTTCTGCCGGACCTGGCTTCGGGCCGCAAGCGGGGCGGTCTGGCGCTGACTGAACCGGGTGGCGGGACCGACGTGGCCAACCTGCAGGTTACGGCCGACAAGGACGGCGAGGAGTACGTAATCAACGGCAGCAAGATGTTCATAACCAACGGGCGCCACGGAGACACCTTCCTGCTGCTGGCCCGCACCGACCGGGAAGTGGAACCCCTGCACCGGGGAATCAGCGCCTTTATTGCCGAGAAGGGTGACGCCGGATTCAAGGTAGGCCGAGACCTGGACAAGCTTGGCTACCGGGGGCTGGATACTTGCGAGCTTATCTTCGACGACTACAGGGTCCCGGCTGAAAACCTGGTGGGTATGGAGGAGAACGTGGGATTCGGGCAGGTTATGAGCGGCCTGGAAACTGGCCGGATTAACGTGGCCGCCCGGGCGGTGGGCGTGGCCCAGGCGGCTTTCGAGGCGGCAATCCGCTACTCCCAGCAGCGGGAAACCTTCGGAACTCCCATATCCCAGCACCAGGCCATCCAGCTCAAGCTGGCCGACATGGCGACCAAAATCCAGGCCGCCCGCCTGCTTACCTATGACGCCGCCGCCAAGAAGGACTCGGGCCAACGTGTGGACCTGGAAACGGGGATGGCCAAGTTGTTCGCCAGCGAAATCTGCGGCGAAGTAACCATGGAGGCCATGCGCATCCACGGCGGCTACGGCTACATAAAGGAATCGCCCGTGGAGAGATACTACCGGGACGCTCCCCTGATGATTATCGGAGAGGGCACCAACGAGATTCTTCGACTGGTAATCGCCCGTCAGTTGCTGCGCCGCCCCGAGTACCAGGTCTAACCAGGAACCAGGGCGGCCGTGCTGCTATTCCACTAGTCCCTTCGCACGGGATTGAATACCAGCCAGTTGGCCACCGGCCCGGCGCTGCGGCTCCACTCGTGCTCGCTGTTAGGCGGTACCAGAATGGCATCCCCCTCAGAAACCGTGTACTCCTTGCCGTCGCAGGTGAGTATGCAGCCTCCCTCCAGGAAGTAGGCCAGGTGTTCGCCCGCGTGGATGTGGTTGGGGCTGACTTCTCCCTCAGCCATGCCCCGATGCGACAAGACATAGTGGCGGGCGCCGTCTTCGACTGTAAGGACGGGACGGGCTGCGCCAGGACTGGTGTCCAGGTCGGCCAGGTTCTTGATGACCGGGGGCCGACCGGTCCCGGAACCGCCACTGTTCCTGGCGCCGCCACTCCTGGTCGAAAGTAGCGGGTTGATTTCGATTCTCTCGATGTCGCCCTCCCCGCCGTCATTCAGCGTGTAATGGTCCACGTTGGGCGGGATATACATCGCGTCTCCCGCCTTGATGGGATAGTTAACCCCGTCGCAAACCAGGGTGCCGGAACCCTTGATTATGAAGACCTCGTGCTCCCAAGGAT
>JAJEDS010000241.1 GCA_022821365.1 Dehalococcoidia bacterium
ACGGGTGGCAGAATCTTTTGTAAGCCTGCCACCCCCATCCTGACCTTCCCCCATCAAGGGGGAAGGGAGTTTTGAGATAGTTTCCAACCTTTCCCCATCAAGGGAAGGGGATTTTCAGATAGTTTCCAGGAAGTAGCTCACTGCGGCGTTTATTTGGTAGTTAAGGAGAGTCCCCAATGGCGATTAGGGGTCAGGAAATCGTATCTTTAATCCGGCGCCAGATCGAAGAATTTGGCGGCGATTTGAGCATGGTGGACGTAGGCACCGTGGTCCAGGTGGGCGACGGTATTGCCAGCATCCAGGGTCTCCAGGGGGTACGCTCCAACGAGTTGCTGGACTTCGGCAACGAGATTCTCGGACTGGCCCTTAACCTGGAATCCGACCTGGTGGGCGCGGCCATCCTAGGCGACGCCACTGTTGTCAAAGAAGGCGACCAGGTCCGCTCCACCGGCCAGATTATTGAAATTCCGGTGGGCGACGCCCTGATCGGCCGGGTGGTGGACCCGCTGGGCCGTCCCCTGGACGGGAAGGGACCCATCAACACCAGCGGCACTCGCGCCGTGGAACAGGTGGCCCCCAACGTGGTGGTGCGCGAATCGGTAAACACTCCGGTGCAGACGGGCATCAAGGCCATTGACGCCATGATTCCCATCGGCCGGGGCCAGCGGGAACTGATCATCGGCGACCGCTCCACGGGCAAGACCGCCATTGCGCTGGACACCATCATCAACCAGCGGGGCGGCGACCTCATCTGCGTTTACGTGGCCATCGGCCAGAAGCAGGGCAAGGTGGCCCAGGTGGTGGGCATCCTGGAAGAGAACGACGCCATGGGCCACACGATCGTGGTGAACGCCGGCGCTTCCGACTCGGCGCCGCTGCAGTTCATCGCCCCCTATGCCGGCTGCGCCATGGCCGAGGAGTTCATGGACCAGGGCAAGGACGTGCTGGTGGTGTACGACGACCTGACCAAGCACGCCTGGGCCTACCGCCAGATGTCCCTGTTGCTGCGCCGCCCGGCCGGCCGCGAGGCCTATCCCGGCGACGTTTTCTACCTGCACAGCCGCCTGCTGGAACGGGCGGCCAAGCTGGACCAGGAGCACGGCGGCGGTTCCATCACTGCGCTGCCCATTATTGAGACCCAGGCCGGCGACGTGTCGGCCTACATTCCCACCAACGTGATTTCCATTACCGACGGCCAGATTTACCTGGAGCCGGAACTGTTCAACATCGGTATTCGCCCGGCGGTGAACGTGGGCCTGTCCGTGTCCCGTGTGGGCGGCGCGGCCCAGACCCGGGCCATCCGCCAGGTGGCGGGACGCCTGCGCCTGGACCTGGCCCAGTACCGGGAACTGGCCAGCTTTGCCCAGTTCGGCACGTCGGACCTGGACGCGGCCACCCGCGCCCAACTGGCCCGGGGCCAGCTTTCCACCGAGGCGCTGAAGCAACCCCAGTACCGGCCCCTGCGGCTGGAGCAGGAGGTCATTATCCTGTACGCGGTCAACGCCGGTCTTACCGACGACGTGGCCCTGGAGCGGGTGGGCGCCTTCGAGGAGCAGCTGCTGGAGTACATGAGCGGCACTCACCCGGAAATCGGCCAGGCCATCGCCGCCAGCGGCAACCTGCCCGAAGACGTAACCAGCCAGTTGAACGAGGCCATCACCAACTTCAAGGCGACTTTCAGTTAAGGACTAATCCACGAATAGCCACGAATATTCACTAATCTCATATCATCCATTAGTGGTCATTCGTGTCCATTCGTGGATTGAAGAAAGAAGAGTATGCCAAGCGTAAGGGACATACGGCGTCGGATTCGCAGCGTGGAGAATACGGGCAAGGTTACCAACGCCATGTCGTTGATTGCCGCCTCCAAGATGCGCCGCGCCCAGAACTCGGTGCTGCAGGGGCGTCCCTACGCCGAGAAGATTTACGAGGTCATCGCCCATTTGGCCGCCCAGCCGGACGAAGAAGGCGAGGCCCTGCACCCCTTGCTGGAAGTGAGGCCGGTCAACCGCATCGGGCTGCTGGCCATCACCCCGGACCGGGGCCTGGCCGGGGGCATGCACTCCAACATCAACCGGCGGGTGGCCCAGTTCATCCTTAACCAGACCGTCCCCACCCGCAGCATCGCGGTGGGCCGCAAGGGTCGTGACTTCATGGCCCGCTACGGCCAGGACCTGCTGGCCGTTTTCGCCGACCTGGGCGACCGTCCCCTGGTGGTGGACATCCTGCCCATATCCCGTATGCTCATCGACAACTTCCTGGCTGGCGAGATGGACGAGGTCTATATCGTCTACACCAGGTTTGTTTCCACCATGTCCCAGGAACCGGTGGTGCAGAAACTGCTGCCGGTAACCCCGGCGGAACTCTCGGCCACCGACCGTTCGGGCTACATCTACGAACCCGACACCCTGACCGTGCTCGGTTCCCTCCTGCCCCAGTTTGTGGACATGGAGGTGTACCATGCCATGCTGGAGTCCATCGCCAGCGAGCAGTCGGCCCGCATGGTGGCCATGCGCAATGCCACCGACAACGCCAAGTCGCTGGCCGACGACCTGACCCTGGTAATGAACAAGCTGCGCCAGGACAGCATCACCAACGAATTGCTGGACCTGGTGGGCGGCCAGATTGCCCTGGAGGGGTGATAGTCCGCTCATCCTGAACTCGTCGAAGGATACCCCAGCCTGTCGGGGTTCCCGCCTTCGCGGGAACGACGGACTGTAAATGCCTACTCTTGTCCGCCCGTCAAGGGGGAAGGGACTTTTGGGTTAGTTTCAAGTCTATATCAATCAGACGGCACAACCTGAGACCGCGGGAGGTCACAATTATGCCCGGAAGAATCGTACAGGTAATCGGAACCGTGGTGGACGTGGAGTTTCCGCCGGACCAGTTGCCCAACCTGTTCGACGCCCTGGAACTGGACAATAACGGCGAGAGGCTGGTGCTGGAAGTCCAGCAGCACATCGGCAACAACTGGGCGCGGTGCCTGGCCCTGGGTTCCACCGACGGCCTGGCCCGCGGCACTGAGGTAGCGGACACCGGCGACAAGGTGCTGGTCCCCGTGGGGCCGGAGACCCTGGGCCGCCTGTTCGATGTTACCGGCACTCCCCTGGACAACCTGGGAATCGTGGAAGCCGGCCAGCGCTGGCCCATCCACCGGCCCGCTCCCGCCTTTGACGACCAGAACCCGGATATTGAGATTCTGGAGACGGGCATCAAGGTATTCGACCTGATCACCCCCTTCCCCAAGGGCGGCAAGGTTGGCGCCTACGGCGGCGCCGGTGTGGGCAAGACGGTAATCATCCAGGAACTCATCCGCAACATCGGCGCGGTCCACCAGGGCGTGTCCGTATTCGCCGGCGTGGGTGAACGCTCCCGCGAAGGCAACGACCTGTGGCACGAAATGTCGGACTCCGGCGTGCTGGACAGCACGGTGCTGGTGTTCGGGCAGATGAACGAGACCCCGGGCGTCCGCGCCCGCATCGGCCTGACGGGCCTGACGATGGCCGAGTACTTCCGCGACACCGAGGGGCAGGACGTGCTGCTGTTCATCGACAACATCTACCGGTACATCCTGGCCGGCATGGAGGTCTCGGCGCTGCTCGGCCGTATGCCCTCGGCGGTGGGCTACCAGCCCACCCTGTCGACCGAGATGGGCGCGCTGGAGGAGCGCATCACCAGCACCTCCAAGGGGTCCATCAC
>JAJEDS010000323.1 GCA_022821365.1 Dehalococcoidia bacterium
CACGGCCGCTGCTGCTGCTTCGGGGACGGCATTGTGGGGCCTCCGTCCCCGGTTGCCGTGAGCCAAGGCGGCGGGACCTTCTTTGCGGTAGGCCGCCAGCAGGCGCTTGGTGTGACGCTCACTTACTCCCATTACCTCCGATGCCTGAGTGATGGAAAGGTGGTGTTCCAGCACGGTGTTGAGTACCTGAATTCTTGCCTGTTCTCGCTGTTTCAATGTCACTTCCTTCATAAGGGTGACATTTTCGCTGACCAGTTAGCTGGTGACTTAATCGTAGAACATCAACACCATTTTTCACGATTCGTGTACCAATGTGTATACCAATATATGCCGGACTGAGCCGTATTTCACTGGGCTAATTGAGACTACTCAGGAAGCCAAACAGGAGCGAACACATACGACATCAGGGCAAGTAAGGGGAAAAGCGAGGTGGAGCTGATTGAGATTGTGGCGGAGGGAGTGGGATTCGAACCCACGATCCCGGTTTCCCAGGATAAGCGCTTAGCAGGCGCCCGCACTAGACCACTATGCGATCCCTCCAGAAAACGGATATTCACTATAGCAGACTGAGCGTGCCATAACAACAAGACCGCTCCGGTCGTAACCGTTCAGAGGTTCGAGCGAAGGGCCTGGCTATGGCTGCCGCCCTTCCATAGTTTAGAATGGAAGAAGGGCTAATGCCTTCAATTGCAGCCTGCAGGGCGACTACCAGTCTGGCGGTTAACCTTTTTTGAGTTTTCCAGATTCCCCGGCCGTGTCCAAAATGACTCGCGCGCTGTTGCGGTTAGTGCTGGGCGTCCGGTTGCCCGTTACCCAGGGGTTATTGGAGGTAAGCGGCGCCAACGGACCGGTTACCATCCGCCGCGACCGCTTTGGAATCCCGATGGTGGAGGCGGGCGACGAACTGGACGTGTTTTTCGGTTTCGGCTTCTGCCAGGGCCAGGACCGGGCGATGCAGATTGAACTGTCCAAGCGCGCCTCCTCCGGAACCCTGTCCGAGTTGTTCGGTCAGACTACCCTGCGGGTTGACCGCCTGTTCCGCCGGGCCGGTCTGCGCGCCGCCGCCGAGGAGCAGTTCCAGGTCCTGGCTCCCCGGGTGGCTTCGATCCTCACAGCCTTCGCTGCGGGAGTGAACGCCGGCCGCACCGCGGGCCTGCCGCGCCGGCCCCACGAGTTTGTACTGCTGCGGGCCCGTCCATCGGAGTTCACCGCAATTGATGTGCTTACAATTATGAAGCTCCAGTCCTTCGCTATGCCTTCCAACTGGGACTGCGAGCTTGCTAGGCTGATGGTCCTGAACCTGGACGGGCCGGAAGCGTTGCTCCATCTCGACCCTGGCTATCCCGAGTGGCAGCGGGTTGCGACGCCGCCCGCAGGCATCGCCGGCAAGGCTGCCCATCGCATGGCCGAAGACCTGGCGCTGTTCCAGGAAACCATTGCGACGGGCGGAGGTTCCAACGGCTGGGCCCTGTCTGGTAGCCGGACCAAGTCGGGACGCCCCCTGCTGGCCAATGATCCCCACCTTCCATCCGCAGTACCGCCGCACTGGTACCTGGCGCGGCTGCAGGCCCCCGACTGGGCGCTGGCCGGCGCGGCTCTCCCCGGTACCCCGGCCATCGCGGCAGGCCACAACGGGCACTGCGCCTGGGGTGTAACCGCCGGTCTGACCGACAATACCGACCTGTTCCTGGAACGAATCGGCCCCGATGGGCAGTCTGTCCTTCAAGGGGCCGAATACGTGCCTTGCCAGGTACGCCGGGAAGTGATCCAGGTAAAGGGATCAGATCCGGTGGAAGAGGAAGTCCTGGTCACGCCCCGCGGCCCGATCATCAGCCCCGCCCTGGACGGGGAGCTTGGCGCCCTGTCCATCCGCGCGGTGTGGCTGGACCCTTTGCCGGTGCAGGGATTCCTGGGAACCCTGGAAGCCAAGACCTTTGAGGAGTTTCGCGCTCCTTTCGAGGAATGGCCCATCCTTCCCCTCGGCCTGGTATGCGCAGACACCCGGGGCGACATTGGTTACCAACTGGTGGGACAGGTCCCCCGCCGTCACCAGGGGTATGGCATTGTGCCCAGCGCAGGATGGGTGGCGAAGGCTGGCTGGGAAGTTGAGGGTATTCCCTTCGACCAGATGCCTAACGTCGCCAATCCCTCCGGTGGCTACGTAGCCGCCGCCAATACCCAGCCACAACCTGAAAACGCCGGCCCTTTCCTGGGAGTGGACTGGATCGACGGTTATCGCCTGGGACGGGTGGTTGAGGCCCTCGAGGAAGGCGGGACCTGGGACACCGAAACCGCAGCGGCATTCCAGCTGGACGTCAAGTCCCTGCCCTGGGCCGAACTGAAGGAGCATATCCTGGCCGTCACACCCCATAGCGACCAGAGCGCTGCGGCCTGCCGCCTCCTCGCTGACTGGAACGGTCAAATGGCTGCCGATTCTGCCGCAGCTACCCTGTTCCAGCTATTTCAGTCGGAAATGTCCCGCCGCATTGCCACGGCAAAGGCGCCCCGTTCCGCGCCCTGGCTGCTGGGCCGCAGTACCCTTCCCACCATCAGCGGCACCTCCATCGCCGCGCGCCAGGTGGGTCGGTTGTCCCGCCTGGTAAGGGAGCAGCCCCGGGGCTGGTTCCCCGATGGCTGGCCAGCGGAGATCGACGACGCTCTGCATACGGTCTACACCGACGCTGTCCGTCGACTGGGCCCACCCTCGGACAG
>JAJEDS010000104.1 GCA_022821365.1 Dehalococcoidia bacterium
GCACCAAACTACAGGGCTTATCTTATGGGCAACAACCTTGAAAGCCTGAAGCCATATAAGAGAGTCTATGCCCGAATCAGCCTCAGAGTATGACTACCTGGCGCGGGGGCAGATGTTCCTGCAACGGGGCAACCTTCCCGCCGCCATTGCAGACTTCGACCAGGCCCTGACTATCAACCCCAATCTGGCCGCCGGTTACTATTACCGGGGAATCGCCCAGCGCAATTCTGGAAACTACGGCCAGGCCATCGCCGACTACACCGCGGCGGTGGAAGCCGAACCCGACTACCCGGTTGCCTTCTATGCCCGGGGAGTGGTGCGCCGCCACCTGGAGGAGTACGAAGCGGCCATCCGAGACTACGACCAGGCCATCGCCCTGGAGCCGGAGGACGCCGACTTCTATTATGCCCGGGGAGTGGCCCATGCTTCGCTGAAGAACTATGAAGACGCCATTGCCAACTTCCGGCAAGCGCTGGAGTTTAATCCGGAGATGCCCAACGCATGGTATAACCTGGGGATTGCCCACCGGGACCTGGGCAAACTGGCAGAGGCGGAAGAGTTTTATTCGACCGCACTGAAAATCCGGCCCAACGACGCAGACTATTGCTACGCGCGGGGCAACCTTTACAGCGACCTGCACCAATACGAGGCCGCGGTGGCGGACTATGACCGGGCGCTGGCCATTGTCCCTACTTTCTCCAACGCCCTGTATAACCGGGGCATCGCTCTCAGGAACCTGGGCAGGCCCGAGGAGGCCATCGCCAGTTTCAACGAGGCGCTCCGGTTCGGCCCGGCGTTTGCCAGCCTGATTATGAACCGGGGTATTGCCCGCGCGGACCTTGGTGATTTGGTTGACGCCATGACCGACCTGAACCGGTCCCTGGAAATGGATGCGGGGCTGGCCGGGGCTTACCGGGCACGGTCGGAAGTACACCGGGCGCTGGGGAACGAGACGGAAGCGGACTCCGACTGGCGGGAATACGAACGGTTGAGCGAAAAATGACCTCCCTGGCCCGCGACCCTCACGGGATACCCATTGGCGAACAGCTCGGTTTTCTCGAGTTTCTGGTTGACGACGAAAGGCTTTCAACTTTCAGGAGAGCATTGGGATATCCTGAAAACCGTTTTCCGAATATCGTCGCCAGAGAACACCTGATTGTCCTTTTACAAAAAGGGTATTCTGAGTCCCTGGAGAGTGTTACCCATACCGACCGATATTTCAGACCTCCGGTGACCGGTCGGAGGGTCCAGGTTACCGGCTGGATCAGGGAAAAAAGGCGGGAAAGAGGGTCTGAGGGGCTGGTGGTGGAGACTTTTGCCGTGGACCACATCGGCACCGAGATTTTGCGGAGCCGGCATGTCTTCAGGGGAGGGTCCGGGCGAACTCCAGAGCGGTTGGGGCGGACTCCGGCGCGCCGCCGGTCATCCGCCGATGTAGAGTTTCTCGCGCCCGTCCATAAAAGGGTAACGGAAGAAACCGTGCAGCATTTCGAGGCCGCCCACCGAGCCCTGGTGGGGGAGAACGCAATGTTTCGGGGAACCAACCCGGGCAACGTACACACCAGCGCCGGGCTGGCCAGCGACATGGGGTTGGCCGCCACGGTGGCGCCGGAGGAACTGAGCCTGGCCTATCTGCACGAACTCTTGGACCGCAGGTTCGGCATCGACTTCCGGCAAGGAGGAAGGCTTACCGTCAACTATCGCCGTCCCATTTACGCCGGAGACAACCTTTCTGCGCAGGGAATGGTTACGGGAAGGGAGCAGGACGGAGGGCGGACGGTGTGGAAGCTGCAGGTGTGGGTGGAAAACGGCCGGGGCGAGCCGGTTGTTACGGGAGACGCGCAGGTTACCGTCCCCAGTCCGCTGACCTGAGCGACTGAGTTGGAGCCTTTACCGAGACGGAAGAGGAGACGCGAAATATGCCATCATTCAGCGAACAACTGAAAAACGAAGCAGAACCCATCTGGAGGGCCATTTTTGCCCACCCGTTCTTGCGGGAAATCAAGGATGGGACGCTGCCGTTGGAGAAGTTCCGGTACTACCTTACCCAGGACTACCAGTACCTGGAAGGTTTTGGTCGCACCGTGGTGATGGCAATGGCAAAGGCTCCCAACTCGGAAACCCTGGAGGCCCTGGCCCGCCGGGTCCTTACGCCCATTGAACGTCCCCTGCACCACAAGCTGCTGGAAGCCGCACAAGTCTCCATGGAATACATCAACGAGGTGGGCCGCTCTCCCACCAACACCGCTTATGTTAACCACATGCTGACCACTGCCTCGCTGCACGGATTGGGGCCGGCGGCCGCCGGGTTGCTGCCATGTCCCTGGACCTATCACCTGCTCAAAGACGAGGTGGGGGCGTCGGAACACCCTCTGTACAGCCAGTGGACCCAGTTCTTCGTGGCGGGTTTCCTGGAAGACAGCGTAAACGCGTGGCGAGGGTTCGTGGATGCCGCCGCCGAGGAGGCTGGGCCGGAAGAAAGGGAAGCCATGCGCCAAGCCTTCATGGTGAGCAGCAGGTACGAGTATATGTTCTGGGATATGGCATACCGGATGGAGGGTTGGCCGGTTTAGGGGAACTAAGCCTTACAGCTTCAGTGCAGCTACGGCACCGGCGGCGAAACCCGAATTCCGGGGGCATCGAAGTCGGTCAAATCAAGCCTCAGTTCCAAGACCAATTCCTGCCCTTCTTCCAATTCCACACTGCCCATTTCGAACTGAGCAGAATCACCCTTGAGCCTCAATACTATGGCGAATGGCCACCGTCCTTCCTGCTCTAACCATATAGCAAAACTCTCGATATCTTCGACTTCCCAACCATTTGGAGTAAATCCGGACGCAAAGGGACTTTCCAAGAGTTCCACCAAGTCTATCCTTGTTGCCGCTACGCCGTTAACCGTTTCGGGTTGCCCGCTTATGCCCTGCAAATCGGAGAGATTGAAGTTTTCCCACATGGACGAAGATCCGGCGCAGAGTTCCAGCGTGTCCACCACTTCGGGATTGGAAGCAGTAGTGGAATTCCAACCTTCCCCTGAATCAAACCAAGCTTGAGATCCAATTACTACCAATCGGTCTCGAGTAATGGTAAGGTTACCGATTTTTATGGTGGACCTGCAGTTGAGGCGGTCAGGACTCTCAAATTCTCCCACCACGGATAGATTGATTAGTTCCTCTTCCTTAGTTCCAGTGGTGAGCATGAGCATGACCAAGGAGTGCCTGTAGCTCTTCAACCCAGGATAGGGAACCTAAGGGGGGATCCTATTGCTCAACCCTGATTCCGGCAGCGGGCTGGGAAGCGGCGTCGCCGTGAGAGGAGGGGTCCCGGCGGGTGCGGGGTCAGGGGTCGCCGTGGGCTTCTCGGTGGAGGCTGGCGTTGGGGGTGGAGTGGATGTCGGAGTCGGAGTCTGAGTCGGAGTCGGAGTTGGAGTTGGAGTTGGAGTCGGAGTCGGA
Source organism: Dehalococcoidia bacterium (assembly GCA_022821365.1). Lineage (GTDB taxonomy): Bacteria > Chloroflexota > Dehalococcoidia > Lucifugimonadales > UBA3495 > Bin22. The sequence goes on from JAJEDS010000104.1 coordinate 3,450, forward strand.
GTCGGAGTTGAAGTGGGAGTCGGAGTTGGGGTTGAAATCGGCATGGGGGTTACCGTAGGTTCCCGGGTCGGCGTGGGTGCAATTGTGGGATCAGGTCTTGGAGTGGCCGTCGGGGAGGGCGTAGGAGTTGGAAGAGGCGCCACAGAGGGTGTCGAGATTAGCGAAAGCTGCATTGATACTTCGGCTTCGCCTGCAGCAGGCGCATCAGGGGTAGGATCGGGATTAGAGGACATGCACCCGATCATTCCCAGAAACAACAGCGACCCACTTAGTCCAGCAACAAGGCCCAGAACTGCAGACATGGCCGCCTTCCTTCAATTGGTATCCCGGCTACTAGACAGAAGGGAAGGCCAAACATATTGACCTTCCCATTCGGGAGGACCAGAACTCGAGCAACAGGTACCTAAGGCGCCATGCGGGCGGGACCCCAGTTATGGGGGATGTTAATAAGGTTGGACTCCAGGTTGGTGGCTGAGGTCTGGCCGCAAACTGCAAGAGCCCGGTCAAACTCGGACCGCAGGATTTCCAGGACGCCGTGAACGCCGTCGGCGCCGTCTTCCGCCAGGCCCCAGTAGAGGGGACGGCCCACGCCGACCGCCCTGGCGCCTAGGGCCAGGGCCTTCAACACGTCGCTGCCCCGGCGGACGCCGGAGTCCAGGTAGACCTCGCAGTTGTTGTTCACCGCATCCACTATCTCGGGGAGCATTTCCACCGCGCTCATGGTGGAATCGATCTGGCGGCCGCCGTGGGTGGATACCAGGATTCCGTTGACGCCGCTCTCGGCAGCGATGTGGGCATCTTCGGCGGTCCTGACGCCTTTGAGCACCAGGGGCAGGCCGGTGAGATTGCGCAGCCAGTCCAGTTCATCCCAGGTGAGGGGAGGAACCTGGGACGGCTGCCAGTCGGGAGCCTCATCCGTGCCGCTGACCTCGGCCAGCCGGTCGGGAGTCGCTCGGAAGTTGGCCAGTTCGGCGGGATTGACGTACTGGTTGCGGACGTCGCGCTCCTTGGCGGAGGGAACCGGAGTGTCCACGGTCAGGACGATGGCCTTGAAGCCGGCTTCTTCGGCGCGGCGAACCAGCATTTCGGTCAGGTCGTGGCCGCGGTGGTAAAGCTGGAACCACAGGGGGCCGGAGGCGACGGCAGAAACCTCTTCCATGCTGTAGTGGGAGGAGGTGCTGAGCATCATAAGGGTATTCGACATGCCGGCGCCCCGGGCGGTCGCCAGTTCACCGTCGGGATGGGCCAGTTTATGTCCACCGGCGGGGCAGACGAACACGGGCATGCTTATTTCCTCGCCCAGCATGGTGGTGCTCAGGTCGCGGTTGTCAATGTTGCGGAGAAAACGGGGACGGATGGTCAGGTCTTCGAAGGCGGTACGGTTGCGGCGGGTGGTGAACTCGTCCATCGCCCCGGCTTCGATAAAGGTCCAGTGGTTGTGGGGTAACGAGACCTTGGCTCGTGCCTCGTAATCGTAGAGATTAATTGGGTCCATTTCGCAATAGCTCCTTTCGTTGGATGGGTGGGGTAAGTTTCCCTACTTTAAGGGTTGCGGGGGGTTAAGGCAAGGGTAGCAAATGCGCACAATCTATGCGATTCTGGACCAAAATACGGGAGCGACAGGTAAAACGCCATGAAGATAGAAATGGGTGAATCGCTGGGTTATTCATTCCTGCGGCATGTTAAGAATTGCTGGTTAGTGCAGACGAACTGGAAGGCGTCGGAACACTGGGAGAAGCAGGTCTCTGATGAGGAACTGGAGGATACGTTCCGGTCAATGCGGCAAACCTTTGACCTGGCAGGGAGCGTGTTCAAGGGAACGAAGGATTGCGCTCAATTCCTGCGACAGGCTGAAATTGACGTGGTGGGCGTGGGACAGGACGGAAGCATCCACGCTATTGACGTTGCCTTTCATGAAGCGGGACTGAACTACGGTGGGGGGGTGGGAAATCGGGTATTAAAGAAGCTACTGCGGACTGTTCTTGTACTGATGGCCTATCATCCGCCGGAAGTCAGGCGGCACATTTACTTTGTATCGCCAAAGGTACATCGGGCTGCTCAGCAGCCTTTGGAGGATATATTTGGCCGGCTGCGGGAGGAGTATCCGACAGTCGAGTGGCATTTGTTTAACAACCAAGTATTTGCTCAGGAAATGCTGCGCCCCACCTTGCGGGCAGCAGACAAAGTAGCGGACACCTCGGAATTATTCGTGCGGTCGGTCAAGCTACTGGAACTGGTGGGGGAATTGGACGGATTGGTTGACTTTTGGAAGTGGGAACAGATGGGGCCGCCGGTGTACGGGACTCCTAAAGGAGTGAGTACTCATACTGGCGTAGGCGGACCGGAATCTGAGGAAGGGAACATAGGGGAAAGTTCCAAACGAGTGCCCGGTCAAATACAACCTCTTGTCCGTGGCCTTATGAAAACTCTCTTGGAAGATTTCCCCGACTTACTTGATGACCGAGACCTCCAAAATCTGCAGGACAGCGATTACTGTCGTCACATTCTTGGGTTAAAACTTGGTGATCTGGAATTGTTGCGTCCCTTGGGTGAGAATAGAGAAGTGAGCGGACACGCAAGGTACTGGAGCAAAGAATACGGAGATGGGTTTTACGTATGCAACAATTGGTGGGCAGCCCATCACCTCGACAATGCCAAAAGTCTGCTGTCGTACCTTTCAGACATTATCCACTGCAAAGAAGGCCACCCAGGAATACCTGACCTTCAAAAGCATTGGTACGAATTAAACGACCTCATCAGCCGCAACCAATAAGTGATAAGGGCGCCGCAACCGCGACGCCCTTTCTAATTTCCGGTGAATGATGACCGACCGCCCTATTCCTCGGGCTTCTTGAAGGGCACGACACCCGGCAGCCACCACTCGTCCCAGCTTTCGTCCACGCGGGACTGGAAGAAATCAAGGTCTTCCTCGGTCAGGTGAGCAAAGCGGCCCTGGCGCTGCAGGTATTCCCGCACCGATTTGCGAGAACGGACGCCGCTCTGGATGGCCCGGGAGGGGCCGCTGAGCGTCAGCTCGCCGTCGGCGATTTCGTACTGGACCCAAAGGCCCGTCTCAACGGCCAACATACCCAGCTCGTGGGAGTACTTGGGGTCGTAGTCCCAGCCCTTGGGGCAGGGGTCGATGACGTGGATGAAGGTGGGACCGCCGATGGTCAGGGCCCGGCGAATCTTGTTGGTGAAGTCGAGGCCGTAGGAGGCGCAGGCGGTGGCCACGTAGCGGACACCGGGATGGCCGGCGGCCAGCATGGGGGCCGTGTTCTTCTTCCAGCGCTTGTTCATGATGCGGTGCACCTTGCCCGGAGGGCTGAAGGTGGAGTTGGCGCCCCAGGGGGAACTGCCGGACACCTGGATGTCGGTGTTGGCGTAGGACTCGTTGTCGTAGCAGAGAATGAGCAGGTTGTACTCATCGTGCTGCAGGGCCGCGGAAATACCCGAGAGGCCCATGTCCACGCCGCCGCCGTCGCCGCAGAAGGCGATGACGTTGATGGGTTCGTCCTTCATCTTGCCCTTGCGCATCATGGAAGCCAGGCCGGCGGCGGTGCCGGTGGCGGCGGCGCCGGAGGAACCCAGCTGAGTGTGCATCCAGGGCACTACCCAGGGCGTGCTGTAATAGGTGGTGTTGGCCACGTACATGCAGCCGGTGCTGCCCACAACGATGGTGCGAGGGCCGGCGGCCTTGATCATCAGCCGCATGGTCAACGCCGACTCGCAGCCCTGGCAGGTGCGGTGGCCAGAAGTAAAACCTTCCTGAATGGGTATGTTCTTTACGCCCCGAACCTGGGGGAGGTCCTGTACTAGCGTCATAATTCTTACTCCCTCACTCCGATCCAGTTGCATTCCTGCTCTATTTTACCAGTGTCGATGGCCTTCTGGGTGATTTCCACCATATCCTCCACGTCCCTGACGCGAACTTCGCGGCCACCCAGCCCGGCAATGAAGTTTACCACATGGGGGCGCTTTTCCAGCGGGTAAAGGGCGGCGCGGACTTCGTTAAAGAGAACGCCGCCGAAAGAAGGCGAGCCGAAGGAATAGTCGCGGTCCACCACGGCCACGGCCTTGGCGCCGCCCAGGGCCTGCTGGACCTCCTCGGTGGCGAAGGGGCGGAAGAACTTCAGGCGGACGAAACCGACTTTCTTGCCCTGCTCTCGCATCCGACGGATTGCTACCCGCACGGGAAGAGCCAGGGTGCCCATGCCCATCAGGACGATATCCGGGTCGTCGTCCATCATGTACTCTTCAATGAAGGGGCTGGGATCGCCCCGGCCGAAGACCTGCTTGAACTCCTCGTACACTTCCTTGATGACACCGGGGGTCCGGGTCATGGCCTCGTTGGACTGGCGGCGAATCTCCATCAGCCAGTCTTCGTTGACCTGGGGAGCTACGGTGATGGGGTTGTCCGGGTGAAGCTGGAGCCGACCACGGTCATAGGACGGAAGGAACTTGTTGACCTGTTCCTGGGTGGGTACATTGACGATGGCCTGGGAGTGAGTCAGGAACGATCCGTCGCAGCTGAGGGCCATGGGCAGGAATGCCCGTGAGTCCTCCGCGATGCGCCAGGCCATCAGAGCCATGTCCAGGGCTTCCTGGGCAGTGGCGACCCAGTAGAGCATCCAGCCCAGGTCGCGAACGGCCAGGGCGTCGTTGTGCTCCACGCCGAAGGCGCCGGGGTCGTCCAGGGCGCGGTTGCCGACCATGGCAACCACGGGGAGACGCAGGCCGGCGGTAACGGCTATGGCCTCGAAGGCGTAGAACCAGCCCACGCCGCTGGAACCGCAGAAGGTGCGGGCGCCGACGGAGGAGGCGTGCTTGACGATTTCGAACTGGGAGTGTTCGCTCTCGGCTACGATGAAGTCGCAGTCAAAAGCGCCGTTGGCCTTCAACTGGGACACGTACTGCATCACAGTGTCGTAGGGTCGGATGGGGTAGGCGGTGATCACGTCAACGTCGGCAAGGGCGCAGGCGATGGCGACGGCCTCGCTGCCGCTGATCAACTCCTCTTTTTCGGTCATAAACAGTTGTTCTTCGACGGTAGTCATTAGTCCTCCGCTACCTCAGCGATTTGTTCGGCGTAACCGCCAACGTGGTGGAAGCCGTGAGTGCGGTCCACCTGCTTCTGCTTGTCAATCAGCGAGGTCATCCACTGGGTGTAGTCATCCTTGTCCTTCTGCCACATTTCGTACTGGCTGTTATTGTCGTTGAACTCCGCCTCGTTAATCATGGTGACACAGTCGGCCACAGGGCAGACCGCTTCGCAAACGCCGCAGCCGCAGCAGGATTCCAGGTTGGCGTCGTAAAGTCCGTCGGGAGTTACGTCGAAGCAGGTGTCCGGGCACTGGAGCCAGCAGAGGGTGCACTTGATGCATGTGTCGAAGTTGACTATGGGGCGCATGGAACGGGTGCTGTACTTCTTGAACACAGAGCTGCGGACAGGCTGGTAGCCCTCCTCGCCGCCGCGGAAGCCGCCGCCCTGCTCAATGCCGCGAATAACGATGCCCTCTTCCATGGTGGTCCAGCCGGGCAGGTCAAAGCTGAATGGCTCTTCCTGGTTACCTTCGCCGGGCTCTACGGGGCGCGTGGTCGTGCGGTCGTAAGTCCGCTCGGCGGACCGAACCTTCAGGTCGTCCCAGCCCTGGTCCTGGATGGCTTCAATCATGGATTCCAGGCTGACCAACTGGGGGCAGACCTTGGCAAGGGCGCCGAGGATGCGGACGTCGGTATGGTCGTCCTTGTAGACCCAGAGGCCGGAGAAGCTGGGAATTGAGGTTACGGTGGATATATTGTAGGGCTGGTCCTTCTGGTGGATGTCTTCGATCAAAGAGTCGACATCCTGCCGCGAGGTAACGATAAGGGTTCCGCCGGGCTTGGTCAGGGCGTTGATGGGCTGGAGGCCGTACCAGGCCCAGGACTCGATGCCCTTGCACATGGTGTCGTCCACGTTGATGGTAACGTCAACTTCCTGCGCTTCGTAGACTGCCAGGTTCTCCTCCAGTTCTTCAGCGTCATCGGCGACAATGGCGAACTGCTTGGCGGGAATACCGTTGCGTTCCGGAGAGTCGCCGTAGCGACCGAAGGCGGTGCCGTACTTCCCCTCTTTCCTGGCAGCGAAGACTATGGAGCGGACGATGTTCCGAGCCAGGGTTTTCTGGAAGATACCCCGGTACACCACCTCCACAGCTACTGTGCTCATAAGATTTCCTCCCGTTATTCTTGATCTGGATTGAGCCGTTCCGTGAATGGCCTGGGTTTTTCGATTCCCGAATAGAAGCTAGTCGTCAGCCGGCAGGTATACAGGTTCCCGCTCTTCAGCCACGGGCCGCGCCGAGGGTTCCACGGTGGTAAGGTGGTGGTCCATGGCCTGGCGAGCCCCGGTAACGTCGCCCAACTCCACCTTGTCCAGGATCTGGCAATGGGAAGCCAGGGACCGCTGGGGCCGGCCGGGTTCCTGGAGGGAGCGGTCCCGGGACATCTGCAGGATGTCCTCGATGGCGCTGACCACCTTGACAAGGGCCGAGTTGTGGGTGGCGGACGCCAAGGCGAAGTGGAAGGCGGTATCGGACTCGACACCAGTCCCGCCAAGGTCGATCTCGCGCTGCTGTTCCCGCAGGATTTCGCGCATGGCCGCCACTTCGTCGGAGGTGGCCCGCTGGGCCGCCAGGGCCGCGATGTGGGGCTCCATCAGGTGGCGCATCTCGAATACGTCCTGGAGAGCAGCCTCACCCACGTTGAGGTTGGCCGCCACCAGATCCAGGGCCGCCTCCAGGTTCTCGGTATTAATAAAGGTACCGGAACCGCGCCGGCTGACCACCAGTCCCTGCAGTTCCAGGGAGCGAATGGCCTCCCGCACCGAACTGCGACTGACTTTGAACTGATCCGACAACTCCCGTTCCGAGGGCAGGCGGTCGCCATGCTTCAGCGTTCCCTGGCGAATGAGGGAATGAAACTGCTGCACGATTTCCTCGTACAACCTGCGGCGCTTGACGCTGTGAATGCGTTCCTGCATTTAAGCCTTTGAGGGAAGTGGTCAGACCAATTCGGGACTGGGGGTATTATACGCCCTGCGGGGGTGTTGTCAAGGGATATGTTAGAATCGCAGGAATCCTGATATCTTTCCTCGACGGGGGCCAGGGTGTCTAATCTATCAAGGCAACCAATACGCGAATGGCAAGTGGTTCAAGAAGAGCTTGATTCGGGGGGCACGAGGCACGACAAGATAGCAATCGGAATGTTCGATTCCGAAGGGCTAGACCGCTGGTTACTAGTTGGCTTCAATGGCACAAGCTTATTCTTCGGCGTCTCATGGAATTTGGAAATTGGGATTTCTGTTAAGCCACCCGTCAGTTGGAAAATCGATAATGGTCCATGGAGGAGACGACGGGGATGGATATTGTCAACTGATCACAAATGGACTCTTATGCCAGATTCAAAAGTCATGGACATGATTATGGCCCTATCCGGGGCGAGGGAATTAATAGTTCGGGTCTATCCATTTGGAAAGAATCCAATCGAAACAAACTTCCACGTAGGAGGAATTGAAACGGCAGTTCCACCTAAAATTAAGGCTGAAAGTGACTATTGGGAATATTTGGAGAATTGGGTAGAAGAAATGGGTGAAATTGATGATCGCCTTGCCTGACAAGGATAATCACAGCAAAAAGTCTCATTGACTGTTAAAGCTAAAATAACTAGAATGTAGTCACAAACTTTTTAGAGAATGACTACATTGGGTGCAGCAAATGACGACCTACAGCGTACGGGAATTCAAGGCCCACGTCAGCGAAATTCTTAACAACCTAGAAGCGGGGGACGAGGTAATCATTACCCGCCGGGGGAAGCCGTGCGGGAGGCTGACGGCAGTGCCGCAGCCAGACGCGGAAGAGC
>JAJEDS010000095.1 GCA_022821365.1 Dehalococcoidia bacterium
GCCGCCGCCACGGTACCGGCAGTGGAACAGTGCATTTTCTGCCACCAGCAGATCAACCCCGAAAACCTGATGGCCTCTTCCGATGCCGACCAGGAGGATATGCAGCTGGTGGTGGACAAGTTTAACGACAACGACCCCATCAACTGGGAACGGGTACACCGGATACCCGACCACGTGAGGTTTGTCCACGAGGCCCATATCCGGTTCCTGACCGAGGGCCAGCCCCGCACGGTGGCCATGCCAATAGGCGACGGGCAGCCCCGGCAACTGCCGCTGACCACCCAGCAGGCCTGTTCCGTCTGTCACGGCGACGTGGCCAACATGAGGGTGGTCCAGCCCACCCAGGGCCAGTCCCTGAAGATGGGGACCTGCGTGGACTGCCACCGGGAATTGAACGTGGGGACCGACTGTACCATCTGTCATAAATAAGCATCTGCCACAAGTAACAGGCGTGAGCCACTACGGGCACAAGCCAATCTGATCGAAGGCATCAACGTATGAAATTGACACGGCGCAACTTCCTGGCCTGGGCAGGCCTCTCCGCCATCGGAGCGGTAGCTTGTGACGTTATCCAGGACGAGGAACTGAGCCTCCAAAGCCCCAACTCCCTGCCTGAGGACCTGGTAAAGGGAAGGGACAACTGGTACGCCACCCTGGGCCGCCAGGCCACCGACGGGGAGGGCGTCATTGTCCGGGTAATGGAGGGCCGCGCCAAGAAGATCCAGGGCAACCCCAAGTACCCGGTGAACCAGGGCAAGCAGAGCGTCCGTTCCGAGGTTGGCCTGCAGGCCCTGTACCACCCCGGCCGGCTCTCCGGGCCCATGCTGCGGACCGGCCCCCGGGGTTCCGGGCAGTACCGCTCCATCCAGTGGGAACCGGAGGCGCTGGACATTCTGCGGCGGGAAGTGCGGGCCCGCAGCCAGGGTATGGTCCTGATTACGGAACCTTTGCGCGGTACGCTGGGCATGATCGCCGACCGGTTTGCTTCCTCCCTGGGCGGAAGACACCTGGGCTTTGAAGCGCTGGACGATACTACTTACCGCGCCGCCATCAAGGGTGTGTTCGACCAGGACCGCTTGCCCGACTTTGACATTGGCAACGCCAACTACGTTATCTCCTTTGGCGCCGACTTTCTTTCCACCTGGAAGGGTTCCACCCGCCTGGCCACCGCCTACGGCGAGTTCCGCCAGGGCAGCGGGCGGCAGACCCAGGGCAGCCGTGGCTACCTGGTGCACGTTGACCCCCGCTTTTCCATGACGGCGGCCAACGCCGACGAGTGGCTGCCCATCCGCCCGGGCATGGAGGGATACCTGGCCCTGAGCCTGGCCTACGTGATTATCAGCGAAGGTATGCAGGCCCAGGGAGTGGACGTGGATGCCCTGACCAACGGGCAGGGCGCTGCGGCCCTGGCGGCCTTCGCCCCGGAGCAGATCGCCGGACAGCTTGGCATTCCCGAACAGCTTCACGAAGGCAAGTCGGCAGCGGAGAAGATCCGCGACCTGGCCAACAACTTTTCCCACCACGGTCCTGCCATTGCCCTGGGCGGCGACAGCGCCGGGGCTCACACCAACGGCCAGTTCAACCTGATGGCCATTTACGCCCTCAACTACCTGGTCGGTAGCGTGGGCAGCGGCGGCGGTGTCCGATTCAACCCGGGCAGTCCGCTGGCAATGTTGCCGGACGCCGCCCGGGTGGGCAGTACCGCCGACTGGGCTACGGTGGCCAGCAATATCCGGAGTGGGGATACGCGACTGGTGCTGGTGCATGAGGCCAATCCAGTCCACGGTCTGCCCGATGGCGTAGGCTTCCAGGGCGCGCTGAATCGCGACGACTTGTTTGTCGTCAGCTTCTCTTCCTTTATGGATGAGACCACGATCATGGCCGACCTGATACTGCCGGACCGGAATTTCCTGGAAGACTGGGGAGACGACGTTCCCGAGCCGGGACCCGGCTATCAAGTAATAGGTGTGCAACAGCCGGTGGTCAATCCCCTCAGTGATTTGGATCCCCGCAGTTTTGGGGACATACTGCTGAGCATGGCCCAGGAGATGGGGCAGGAAGGTGAGTTGCCCTTCGCCAATACCGAAGCAGCGTTGAAGGCTTGCGTGGAAGGCCTCTTCGCCACCGGGCGCGGCACTTCCGGCCAGGCGGCTTCCGCCGATGAACTCTGGAACCTGATGCTCCGGCAGGGAGGATGGTGGGACGAAGGGGCCAGCGGCCCAACGCCTTCCGCCTCCAACGGACTGTTGAGCAATATCGCGGCCCAGGGCAGGGAACCTGGCTATGCCGGCAGCGGCGATTTCTATCTGCTGCCCTTCTCCCACAATACTCTGCTGGACGGACGGCACGCGCACATGCCCTGGATGCAGGGCGTGCCCGACCCGGTTACCACGGTAACGTGGCAGACCTGGATTGAACTGAATTCAGCCACCGCCGAAGATATGGGGCTGCGCGAGGGCGACGTGGTCAGCGTGGCCACGGATACCGGCAGCATTACCGGGGTCCTGTACCCCAACCCGGCCCTGCCGCCCAACGTGGTGGCGGTGCCCCTGGGACAGGGACGGACGTCGGGATCGGATTACGCCACCGGCGGCGACCCCCGGGAAAGCTCCAACGTGCTGGACATACTGTCGGCCAGGCATCTCACCGAGAACGGCGCGCTGGCCTGGGCCGGGCACAGGGCCAGTGTCAGGGCCACCGGCGCCAGCCTGAAGGTGGCCAAGTTCGAGGGTATCTTCCCGGCGAGGGAGATAGGACACACCGCCGGTGAGGCGGTCATCAGAGTTACGGACCATTAGGTCCCGTCTTTGAGAAACTTGCATCTGGGAAACGCACAGGGTCCGGACGGACCCGCAACGGAATGAAGAATGGTTACAAGCCGAATTGATCACAAGTGGGGAATGGTGGTTGACCTGGACCGCTGCAACGGCTGCCAGGCCTGCGTAGTTGCCTGCCAGGTTGAGAATAACATCCCCATCAACGACAAGAACGCCTTTCTGCAAAACCGCGCCTACGAGTGGATCCGGGTGGAGCGGTACTGGGAAGGGGAATACCCCAACATCAAGGCACGTTTCATTCCGGTGATGTGCCAGCACTGCCAGGACGCGCCCTGCGAGCCCGTCTGCCCCGTGTTTGCCACCTACCACAACGACGAGGGCTTGAACGTCCAGATTTACAACCGCTGCGTCGGCACCAGGTACTGCATCAACAACTGCCCCTACCAGGTGCGGTTCTTCAACTACTGGCACCCCAACTGGCCGGAACGAATGCAGAACCAGCTCAACCCCGACGTGACGGTAAGGACCCGGGGTATTACCGAAAAGTGCACCTTCTGCATCCAGCGCATCCGGCGGGGCCAGCTCCAGGTGGAACGCCGGGGCGGCGGCGAGTTGAACGACGCCACGCTTAAGTCGGGAAACCACATGCCCGCCTGCGTCCAGGCATGCCCCACCAACGCCCTGGTCTTCGGCGACCAGAATGACGTTCACAGTCCGGTGAAGCCCTACTTCGAGGACGTTAACCGGTACAACATCCACCACGAGAAGGAACGCCAGACGCGCGGCTACCCCGTGCTGGAAGAAATGAACACCAGACCCAACGTGATCTATCTGAAGAAGGTTGATCCCAACCTGGGAAGCACCGGCGGGCATCAT
>JAJEDS010000096.1 GCA_022821365.1 Dehalococcoidia bacterium
GCTGATCAATAACCAGGGGGCATTTTCCCTGAGCAACAGAAAGGAGGTGGGTCAATTTTAAGTTGGCGATCCTTACCGCCAATGTAAAGTGGGTCAATTCTAAATTGGCGAAAACGCTCAAAATTAAGTTGGCGTTGACACGGGAGGCGGCAATCCTGGTTTGGGAGGCATCGGACCGCATCTGCGGCAAACGCCTGAAGGCGGCGCTACCCCACCTGGTGGAGTCCATGGAACGCTACGGCCACCTGCAACTGGATTCAGAAGTAAGGGAGCGGCTATTGGCTGCCAGCGCGGCGACGCTGGACTGGTTGCTGAAACCAATACGCGCCACGGTGGCCAGTCGGCGCAAACGCCGCCGCAATCTTAGCGCTGGTCGGCACATCCCCGTCAGGACCTTCGCTGATTGGAATCGTCCTCCGCCGGGCTTCCTGGAAATTGACCTGGTGGCTCACTGCGGGGACAACATGGGCGGGTCCTTCATCTACAGCCTGGTAGCAACCGACGTCTGCACTGGCTGGACCGAGGCGGTACCCCTTTTGGCCAGGGAGCAGTCTTTGGCGGTGGCCGGTCTGGAAGCTATCGCCAAACAGTTGCACTTTCCCGTCTTGCGCATCGACTTGGACAACGACAGTGTGTTCATCAACAAAACTCTCACCCAGTATTGCATCGACCGGGGCATTGAGTTCACACGTTCCCGGGCTTATCGCAAGAACAACCAGACGTGGGTTGAGCAGAAGAATGGGGCGGTGATCCGGCGCTTTCTGGGTCATGAGCGGTTCTCGGGCCAGGTGGCGGGGCAGTCCATAGCCCACCTGCACGGTGCCATACGGCTGTACGTAAATTACTTCCAGCCCTCCTTTAAGCTGATGGAGAAAACCCGCCAAGGGTCAGTGGTGACCAAGCGCTACAACTCACCGGTCACCCCCTGCGAACGGGTGATGCAGCATGAGACGGTCGGCGCTGATATCAGGGCCATTCTCATCGAGCGCCGCGGAAAGCCGGACCCAGTTGCCCTGCTGCATTCCATCCGGGAAACCCAGTCGGCCCTGGCGGCCATCGTGTCTCCGGAAGTAAGGGCCACGCCCACCGGGGAGAGCCTGGAACGGTTCCTGGCCAGGCTGCCCGACCGATGGCGTCAGGACGAAGTAACAGCATCACGACCAAAGAAAGTAAGAGAACCCCGCACCTGGAGAACTCGACCTGATCTCTTTGAGGGCGTCTGGTGCCAAGTTCTGGGTTGGCTGCAGGAAGACCCGGACACAAGCGCGGTCACCCTGCTGAATCGGCTGCAGTCAACTTATCCTGACCGGTTCGGAAGGTGCCATCTGCGTACCTTGCAGCGGCGGGTGCAGCAATGGCGGGGCATCATGGCCAGTAAGTTGGTTTACTCCGTAACCAGTGAAAGCGCCTTGGAGGAACGTTCAATGCCCGAAGTGGCGTTGGTTGAGAGTGGCTCCCAGCGGTGAGATTTCGGTAACATTCTTCGGTGAGGTAACAGGAATCGGCAATAATACTTGACGCGGGACAGGTGGCCGTTGGGCTCGCGCAACGTCGTGTAGCTCGAAGGTAGTTAACACCCCCGTTACGGCGTACCTCACGGGCGATTCTGGGTCCAGCCTGGTGTGGCCCACAATATCATCCACGCTTATCAGTTCGTCTACCAGCCGCTTTTCTATGGTCCCCTCTATAACGGCGGGCGCCGTGAGCTCTTTGAGGTGTTTCCTTCTCTCGCCCCTGTAGCGGTACAATCGTTGGACGTGTGCAGGTCCCGGCTCTCTAGAATTGTTCGTTCTCCCAAGTCGGCCGCCTGAAAGTCGTAGTCTTCGCCCGTCAGTCGGCAGAGTTTGCCTTCCATGCGCTCCATACGTCCGTCCATGGATTGCATCGGTTCTGTCAGTGGTCTCCCGTCAGGTCCCGGGTCTCCGACCCGGGCAAGGTGGACTTCCATCTGTGCCGGTAGGTTGATCACCCCTTCGGTCAGGATGTGCCTACGCAGCGGTTCCTTCAACTCGGGGTTCTGGCTGATGGCGTTCAGGACGCCCTGGAATGTGTTGATGGGCTAAGTCATGGTTATTTCTTCTTCACCAACATTCTGTCACCGTTGGGCCCTCAAGCTTCGGGGTACTTTGTGGTCACTGTAGCGATACTTCTGGGCTACCTCGTGGTTATTCCAGCCCTTGCCATCAGTCACGGTTGGCTGCCCCGCCCTCTGCCTCACTTCCACCATGCTGGAAACGACCCATTTCCTGTCATCGGTGGTGATTGCTCAAAAATTCCCCCCACGCATCCATCAGCGCCCTTCGGGGACCCAGAAGTTCGGATCTGGTGTAGGGTTTCCTGGCGGCGTTGCCCACAGTGCGGGCCAGCGCCAGTTCAGTGGCAATCTCGTAATTCTCCCCCATTGTGTCGCCGGACCAGTCCTTGAAGCTCGACCGGAATCCGTGGGGCACGGCCTGTATGTCCATTCGCCGCAGCAAGGCCGTAAAGGTCATGTCGGATAGTGGCTTCCCCTTGTTGAAGCTGGGGAAAATGAGCCCGTTGCTCTCCATGCCCAGTTCCATGGCCTCCGCCAGCGCTGCCATTGCCTGGGGAGACAGGGGCACCCTGTGCTGCCGCCGACCCTTCATTCTCTCCGCCGGTACTGTCCAGAGACAATTTCCCCAACCCACCTTTTTCCATTGAGCCAGCCTCGCCTCTCCCGACCGGGATGCGTTCAGCACCAGGAATTCGAAGGGCAGGCGGGTGGTCAGGTCGCAGCCGGATTCCCTGATCCGGTCCAGCGCCTCCGGCACCAGGGAATAATTGAGGGCGGTGTGATGCGTCACTTCCGTTTACTGCCTGGGCAGGACCCTGGTGATGGCCCTGGAGGCAGGATTGTCCGTTATCCAGCCCTTGGCCACCGTCCAGTCTAGGACTGTCTCTATGCGCCGCCTCACCCGGCGGGCCGTTTCCGCCTTGGTGAGCCAGATGGAGGTAAGTACGGCCAGTATATCGTTGGAGGTTATCTCGTTGACCGGCACATGGCCTATCACGGGAAAGGCGTAGGTAGCCAGGGTGCTTTCCCACTGGGCAGCATGCTTGACGTTGCTCCACGTGGGCCGGTGCAACTCGATCACCATCCTGGCGGCCTCTGCGAAGGTGGCTGTCTCGGGTCTTTAAGCCTCAGCCACGGACTGTTGCTTCTCGGTCATGGGATCCCTTCCCTGTCTAATGGCCAACTGGTTGGCCACTGCCACTCCCCTGGCTGACGCCAGGGAGACTGTCGGAAAGCAGCCCAAGCCGATGTTGTGCCGTTTCCCGTGTATGGTGACCCGCTGGACCCAGTGCTATGTCCCGGAAGCCTCAACCCGGAGAGTCAACCCAATGCCATCCGTGTATTGACCGGGTTGGGAGAGGGTCTTGACCTTTGCACCAGTCAGCCCGGAATGTTGCCGCATGGAGTTCATCCCTGATGAGTCTCATGCGGAACATTGTAGAGGATTGTGTACCAAAGTCTGCCGAACTACATGCCGTTCCACGGGGCCTGGTGGAGGCCCTTGGAGGTTAACAAGAGGGCATTAAAGATACAACACAGGGAAAATCAGGGCCGGGCAGGATGGTAAAATGGCGGAGAGAGAGGGATTCGAACCCTCGAGAGGCGGTTAGCCCCTACACGATTTCCAGTCGTGCCCGTTCGTCCACTCCGGCACCTCTCCGCAAAGTGGGTATCGCAATTATACCGAGAGGCATTGGCAGTGTCCACCAGCATTACTCTTGCTCACTTCGCTGGCTTGGGCGACAATGGCCCAGAAGACAGACAGCCCTCCTTGCGCATGTTACCGGGCTGCGGCGGTTCTTCGGCGAGCAACACTACCAGAGCATTTCCTGAACTCCCGGACCCATGTCCCTAACACACTTTGGAGGAGGTACACCGTGACAACATACGTTTATGTAGCAGCTCAGGATG
This sequence comes from Dehalococcoidia bacterium, assembly GCA_022821365.1. Taxonomy (GTDB): domain Bacteria; phylum Chloroflexota; class Dehalococcoidia; order Lucifugimonadales; family UBA3495; genus Bin22. The sequence goes on from JAJEDS010000096.1 coordinate 3,947, forward strand.
ACGACAAGATCACCATTTTTACCATGGACGAAGGCAGCGGGGCGCTGTCCCCGCAGGCGGAAGTCGCTATTGGGGGTGGACCATCGCTGCTGGCATTGAGCCAGGACAAGTCCACCCTGTATGTGGGGCACCGGTCGTCGGCCCAGATAAGCAGCCACCGCATTGACCAGACCAACGGAAGCTTTTCCCAGACGGGAATAGTGGACGCGGGGGACTCACCCACCTACATAGTGCAGGACCGGACGGGCAAGCACCTGCTGTGCTCCTTCTACCAGGGCGCCCGGGCGGCGGTGTTTCCCCTGGGCGACGACGGCAGGGTTGGGGGAGAGGCCACATCGTCCATTGCCACTGCCGACGGAGCCCACTCCATCATGACGGACAGGTCCAACCGGTTTGCCTATGTGCCGCACATTGCCTACCAGCAAGACAACGTTCTGGAGCCGCCCAAGAACATCCCCGGCCCCAACGTCATCTACCAGCTACGGTTTGACGAGGCGTCGGGGACGCTGTCGGGCAACGAGCCGCTGACGCTGGAGATGGAGCCGCTGGTTGGTCCACGCCACCTGATAACGCACCCCAGCCTGGACATCGTGTACTTCTCCAACGAGCAGGGGTGCAGCGTGTCCTCGTACCGGATAGACCAGGAGTCGGGGACTTTGAGCCACCTGCAGACGGTGTCCACATTGCCGGAGGGCGTGGATGTCCGCAACACCTGTTCGCAGATCCAGTTCTCGCCGGATGCCAGCCTGCTGTTTGTACCCAACCGGGGGCATAACAGCATCGCCGCCTTCAAGGTGGACGGCGAGGGGATGCTGGCGCCGGCGGCGCACGTGGACACGGAAGCGGTGCCCAGCGCCTTCAGCCTGGACCCGTCGGGCCGATTCGTCTTTGCCGCCGGGTCGGCGACAAACCGGCTGGCCGCCTACAGCATTGACGGGGAGTCGGGCGCGATGAACGCCCTGGACACCTACGACGTGGGGGCGCGGCCCATGTCGGTGCTGGCGATGGAATTGTAAACCGCACTCGAAGCCCTTTCACCAAGAGGCGCAGAGGAGCGGAGATTCGCAAAGTGGTTCCGGTCTCCTCTACGTCTCTGTTTCTCTTTGTGAAGACCTGCTAATCATCGGCGGGCACCGGGGCCGCCGTTTCTTCCTCTACCTGGTCGTTGATGAACTCGCCGGTCTTGGGGTCGCGCTCGAAGGGGCTGTAGAGTTCCAGTTCCTTGGCCATTTCGCGGACGGCGGGGATGACCTCCTGGCCCATGAGGCGGAGGCTGCGCATCTGGTCCTCGTGGGACATGGCGCCGTCGCCGTCCCAGAAGAAGACGCTGCCGGGGCGCAGGTACTCCAGGACGTGGCGGATCTTGGGAATGACCGTCTTGGGGGTACCGGAGATGATGCTGTAATCGGCGGCCTGGTCCTCGTAGGGACGGCGGTTGGTGCCGAAACGCCCGGCAGGGCCGAAGGCGGTGGCGGACAGGCGGCGCGACGTGAGGGAGGTGTGGCCCGGCAGGTTCATGATGGCCGGGTTGACCTGGCCCTCGTTGCCGGCGAGGAAGGGATTGCTGACGCCGGACAGGTACTTGCGGCCCACCTCGTCAGCCTTCTCCTCGGTCTCATCCACGTGGACCTTCCAGAGGTAGGCGACGTTCTGGGTATCGGACTTGTGGCCGAACTCGGCAGCGGTGTCGTGATAAAGCTGGAAGGCCTCCTTGGTGGGTTCCAGGCGGGTGGCCAGCAGGACCAGCGGGTAGCCCTTCTCGGCGGTCCACTTGACGGTCTCGACGCTGACGGTGGAGGGAATCCAGATGGGCGGGTGGGGCTTCTGGAGGGGCCGCGCCCACGGGTTGACGTAGCGGTAGTGGTAATGCTTGCCCTCCCAGCGCCACGGGCCGGGGGTGGTCCAGGCCTTGATAAGGAAGTCGTGGGCCTCTTCGAAGCGCTCGCGGTTGAAGTGGGGCGGCGCGTTATGGGAGTAGCTCTCCCGTCCGCCGCCGCGTACGAAGCCGGAGACCAGGCGGCCATTGGAGATCATATCGATCATGGCAAGCTGCTCGGCCAGCCAGAGGGGGTCGTCCCAGATGGGGAGGACATTGCCCAGGATGATGATCTTGGCCTTGTTGGTGATGCGGGCCAGGATGGAGGCGCCGACGTTGGTGACGCCCTGCATGCAGAAAGGTGTGCTGTGGTGCTCGTTGAGCATCAGGGCATCGAAGCCCATCTCCTCGGCATAGACCTTTTCGTCCAGGTAGCGGTTGTAGAGCCGGGAACCCACCGCCGGGTTGTAGTGCTCGTTGCTGATGCTGAGGTCGGTGGACTGGGTGCCCATAAGGCCGGAGTTGTCGTCCTGCCAAGGCTGCTCGGTAAAGTGGCCGATAAGCATATCAACACCTCAAGGTGAATGATCCACGAAGGGGCACGAAGGTTCACGAAGGGGATTTGTGGGGGAGTTTAGCATTGGTGGATAGAGGGTGGCAATGGGCAAGGGAGAGCCCGGCGCCCCGGCGGCGGGCGCGGCGCGCCCAAAGGGAGCGGATTGAGCCCGGCAGTTTCGTGGCGGGGGCGACTACCGAATGGCGGCTTTCTCCGGTATGACGAAGGTGAAGTCCGCCGAGCAGGCGGGTGACGGCGTGAGGGTTCCGGAGCCAAGTGGGGCACCAACGGGCTGGGGAAGGAGCAGGCTGCTGCTCCTTGGCTGAGTCGTGCAGGAGCAGTTCCTCCAACCGGGCAGGGGGAACCTGGGGAAGCAAGGACGCGATGATGCCGATGGGATTGGGGTTCCGTTCACCTTCGCGGCACCTTTCCAGGTAAAGGTGGAGGGCGGTGAAGGTGTCGAGGCGAAAACCCTGGCGGGCGATGTGCCGGATAA
>JAJEDS010000137.1 GCA_022821365.1 Dehalococcoidia bacterium
AGGTAAGTGGCGCGCTGAATACTGCGGGGGTCCTGGATCATGAACAGGAGGAGTTCTCGGTACACCTGGTCGTACAGGTCGTCCACCTCGTCGTCGTCGTCCATGACCCTTTCCGCTTTAACCAGGTCCCGTTCCGCGAGGCAGTCCATACTGTCCCGCAGCATTTCGCCGGCCTTGTTGGCCATGCGGGGAATGTCTATCAGTGGCTTAAGCGGCGGCTCATCGCCCATCAGCAAGCTGATTTTGGCAATGCCCTCAGCGTAGTCGCCCATCCGTTCCAGCTCCACGGCTATGTGCAGCATGGCGACAATGGCCCTCAGGTCGCTGGCCATGGGCTGCTGGGTGGCGATCAGGTCAACACACAATTCCTCTATGTCGTATCGTTTCTGGTCTATGTAGTCATCCCCTTCGATAACGGCCTGGGACTCGGCAAGATCCCGATTCTTCAAAGCCTCGACCGAGCGGTAAATGGCCTTGTCTACCACGTTTGCGAGAAGCGTGATCTCTTCCTGCAGGTGGGTAATTTGGCGGTCCAAATCTACTCTTAACATTGGTGCATCTCCCGCCATGAAATTTTGGTTCACGTTGGCCAGGGCCTCGTTACCATGGATTAGACCGGACGCCACATCTGGCCACGCTGCTTTACAGGTTCCAGAAGGCTCTCGTCAAAAGGAAGGGGCTGGTAGTCCTGGGGGTCTGGCATTTCATAGCCGATCAGGTCGAATACATCAGGGTTAGTGTAATAGAAGTTATAGCACTGCCGCACCAACTCCCGGAAGAAGACCGGATGCTCCCGCTCGACTTGTCTCAGGGTCTCGTCTTGAATCTCCGGCGCCAGCGCAGCAAACCCGTCGCCACCGCGCTGGGACGCGGCGATCTCCAATTGGGCCAGTCCATCACCAAAGGAGCGGCGCAAAGGGATGTTCTTCAGCGCCACCTGCTCGACGAACTGTGCGCCTCCCAGGTCGCCGGCGCCCGGAAACTTGTCCTGGGCGGGCACGATGCGGTTGAATGCTGCTGATAGCAGGTCTCTTTGTTCCTGGCTGAAAATGCTGGTTCCGGTAGTCATTAACCCTTCCTCCGGATCTGGAGTAGCTAGTTCCCGTCTCCCCCCGTGGGGGAGAAGGGGGAGTCTTCGACAAGGCTCCTCCCTGACCTGATCCATCCAATCGGCCTATCCTGGAATGATCGGGAGGATAATGTGGGACGGGTACTGGGCGCTGTGATACACCGTCTGATGAGCCGTTTCCAGCCGGTCGTCCACCCCCAGGGGCGCGCCCGTGTTGGGGTTCCGGTCAAAGCGGGGGAAGTTGCTGCTGGAAATCTCCACCCGCAGCCGGTGCCCCGCCTTCAGAACATGGCTGGTGGCCCACAGGTCAATGGTGTACTCGTAAACTCGGCCGGGAGTAATGAAGGCAGGCTGCCGCGCCGATGTCCGGTAACGGGCCCGCACAATGCCGTCCTGCAGATTGTGGGCGTACCCGTCGGGCCGCACGTCCACCAGCTTGGCCGTAAAGTCGGTGTCGATGGCGCTGCTGGCGGCGAACAGCTTTACCACGATGGGTCCAGTCAATTCCAGGTCCGAGTCCAGCGGGTCCGAGGAATATACCAGCACATCGGGGCGATCTTCCACCGGACGCTGGTCCCGCACCCCGTGGGGAATCATCAGGGTATTGCCCCGCAAAGTGGGAGCCGGGTCGTTGGGGTCGTAAATGGAGCTGTCTGCGCTTTCGTCATTCGGCGGCATGGTGGACAAAGTACCATCGCCGGCGCAGGTGTTGGCCGATCCCCCGGAGTGAAGGTAATAACGGGTGTAGTGGGTACGGGCCAGTGGCCACTCATTCTCGTACCGCCACTTTCCGTTGCCAACCCCGCCGGCGCCCATCACGAAGATGTAGACGGGCGGTTCGTCCATGATGCCGTTGGCCATATCCTTGAGCCAGTAGTCGAACCAGCGGCGGAGATGGTCGTGCAATTCAATAGCGGCTTCGGGGCCGAAGTCTATATCGCCGGTATCGCCGGAAGTGGCCCGAGTGTAGGGGCGGATGTGGGCCCAGGGGCCGACCAGCAATCTCTGGTTGCGGCGGGCCAACTCGCTCCCACCCCGCTCCGTGATGGCCTGGTAAGCATTCAACGCGCCTTCAAGAAAAATGTCATACCAGGAACTGACGTGGAACATGGGAATCTTGATGCCATCCAGGTTGCGCAGCAGATTCAGCCGCCACCAGTAAGGGCCATCCAGTTCCTGGTCAAAGTATTCCTGAAAGTAGGGCGCGGTTTCCTTAAGTCGTTCGATCCAGTCGCGCAGGGGAAGGCGCCGGAACCATTCGTCGCTGAGCGGCCGGCCAAAGTTACCCGGCTCCAGCACATACTCGTCCATCTGGGCCAGCAGGTCCTCCCTGCCCAGCCGCTGCAGGGTGTTGCGACCCTTGTGGATGGCGTAGGGCACCATCCAGCCCCATTCCATAGCTACGCCGGTGTGATAGACCCAGCTCTGGTGGAAGTCGGAGGACGCGGAGACGGGCGCCATTACTTGCAGGTGCGGCGGCAGGGGATTGTTGGTGGCAAGGGTGTACTGAGTGGCTCCCAAATATGACTGGCCAGTGGTTCCCACCCGGCCGTTGCTCCAGGGCTGGCGGGCGGCCCATTCAACCGTGTCATAGCCGTCCTGGACTTCCTGGAATAGTGGGTTGTAATAATCGCCCTGGGACTCAAACCGGGCGCGGCAGTCCTGGCTCAGCACCACGTAGCCGTGGGTGGGAAAGAACCATACCGAATGGTCGGGAGCGGCAACGTAGTCGTCCTTGCCGTAGGGCCCGCGATTAACCAGGACCGGAAAGCGGCCCGGGGCGTCGGGGCGGAACACATCGGTAGCCAGCAAAGTGCCGTCCCGCATGGGCACCATCACGTTGCGTTCGCGAATAACCTTGAAATTTCCTTCCTGCGCCATGCGCACAGCATACGCCCGCCAAGCTGGCAACGTCAAATACAAAAAGAAATAACAACGTAAAAGTTCCGTAATCAGACTGTAAAGCGGGCAGCCGGCATTCGCTGACTACACCAGTCGAAAGAGCAGGAGTCCCTGAAGTCAACCGGTGCGGGCCAGTGAGGGGGAGCAACAGTTTCCCCTGCGCCTGTTGGCTCGACGGGACCGGCAGCAGCAGCCAACGAGTATGTTAAGATTGACTGCAATTCAACTATATTTGACCCCGCAGAATCTACGGAAAGGATGCCAATGTTTGCCAGAGACTTGATGAACACTCCGGTGATTACGATCAGGGAAGACGCTACCGTAGCGGAAGCGGCCAGGCTAATGCTGGACAGGGATGTCAGCGCCCTGCCGGTGCTGAATGGCAACGACAGGTTGGTGGGTATATTGACCCACTCGGATTTTGGCCTGAGTCCCAAGTTTCGCCCGCTATCGGAGAACATCTACAGTTTACTGGGTTCCACCTCAACGTTTGAGCATATGGAGGAGACGGCCCGTCAGGTTGGCAATAAACGAATCGGGGACGTAATGCGGCGCAGCGTAATTGTCGTACACGGAAGCGACAGCGTCGAACATGTGGCCCGCCTGATGCTGCGCTGGCAGATTCACCGACTGCCAGTGATGGACGATGGCAAGCTGGTGGGGATAATCACCCGCCACGATTTTCTGAAATTGGTGGCGGGAGGGTGACGAGCGCTTAAGGCTGGCCGTGCTATCAACCCGCGGGCGGCACAATGGCATCGGGGACATTCAAAGCTCCGATAAAGATAGCCATGTACTGCGGGTCATGATGTGAAGCGGTCAAGCCTTAATGGACGCGGTACCAGCGCAACTGAAGTGCCCGGTTTCATGCTGGAGATCACAGTTGAAGTTCCGCTCAACGGGACTTTCCTTGTTCCGGCTCCACCGATTGGACCAAACTCAGCCCAAGGCCTTAAGCTGCAGGTCGACATCTTTTATGCAGAGAGCGTCAGTCAAATCCCAACGTCACTGCAGGAAACCCATCCTACGGCGAGGGAAGTTGTCCTGATGCTGCCCCTTGTTAAGCTGCAAGTCGCCGTCCGCGAAGGCCTGGCTTACATTGCTGAGCAGAACGACGTGGTGGAAGCGGAGGTATTCGCCTCGGCCAACTCCAACCTGACCCTGCGCCTCAACTTCACCTCCCACATACCCTGTAATGGGGTAGAAGAGCCCAAGTCCATAGACTCCCACGGTGTATCGGTACGGGCCGCTTTCCGTACCCGACGGGGGACGAGCATTGGGCTGGGCAGCGAGGTCAGCGACCTTTCAGTGGAGGGCGTGTCCAGCGCGCTGGAAAAGGCCCGGCGCGGGGCAGTGGATGACCCGGAGTTTGACCGCTTACCCAGACCCCTTTTTGACCACCCTACCCTTTTCCAATACCACGACCCCACCCTGGTGCGGCTGCGAAACTCCAAGCTGCTGGCCCACGGTTGGGATGTGCTGCGAAACGGGCTGGATGTCTTCCAGTCTTCGGAGGACTTGCTGGCGGCCCTGGAGCGGTACCGCTCCGGACAGCCCGAAGGCGGCGACGAGGCCCAGCTTGCCGACCTGGGCCTGATCCTGGGCGGCGACGTGGTAATGCTGCTGGAACGGATGGCTGTTGCCTCGACCAGCATGCCCGAACCCCAGACAGACGAGTCCACCATGATAATGTCCTTTGCCACGGCCATGGTTGAGGAGATGAACGCCAAGGGCAGCGGGTGGTCGGTATGCACCCACCTGGCCGACTTTGACGCCCGGGCCGGGGCCGACGCGGCGCGCCGGGCTATAGCGTCCATGGACGGACGGCGGGCGCCCTCGGGCAGCTACCGGGTGGTGCTGGGACCGCAGCCGGTGGCCGAATTGCTGGAGTGGATCCTGATGCCCGGGCTTTACCTGGAGTCCTTTCACGCCGATGCATCGCCCTTCATGCGCCGGTTTGGGCAGCAGATCGCATCGGAGGAACTGTACCTGTACGATGATGGCTCCATGCCTGGGTTCGCCGGTTCCAAAGGAATTACCGACGAAGGGCTGCCCACCGGGCGTACCGACCTGATCCGGGACGGCCGCCTTGTGGGGCTGCTGTCGGACTACTACAACTACCGCAAGGCCATGAACGCCCGCCGGGGCTGGGACAAGCTGGGACCCGAGCCGGGCATGGTGGAGCGGGGCATCCTGCCCCGCAACGGTTTCCGGGCCGGTAACGGCGGCGGCCGGGACTTCAGCGCCCCGGTATCCACCGTACCCACCAACCTGGTGGTCGAGGGCAGGGAGGAAGTCAGCCGGGAGGAATTGCTGGGGCGGGTGGGTGACGGCATTTACATCGGCCGCATCTGGTACACCTACCCGGTTAACGGGTTCACCAGCGGCGATTTCAGCGGCACCGTGGTGGGGGACTCCCGGCTTATCCGCGACGGCCGCCTGGCCGAACCCCTGCGGCCCAACACCCTGCGAATGAACGGCAACATCCTACAGGTCATCAACAACATCGTGGGCATCGGCGCCGAACGGACGGGGACGGTGCGCTGGTCGTCGGACCAGGTAACCTGGGCGCCCGAAATTGCGGTCTCCAACTTCCCCCTGGAGGAAATTGCGGGGTACATGGAAGAGGTGTATTGACCGATTATCTCCCCTGGAACCAGGGAATCCGTTTCTGGGTAAAGGCCCGGATCCCCTCCTGGAAGTCGCCGGTGAAGACCACGTTGCTGATAGCGTCGGTCTCCGCGTCCAGCTGTTGCTCCAGGCTGGCGGCCCAGGAGTTATCGAACAGCGCTTTTACCCGGCCGTAGGCCATCGTCGGACCCTGGGCCAGGCGGGCGGCCATCTCCAGGGAGTGGCGGTCAAAATTTTCGGCGGGGCATACCTGGTTGACCAGCCCCAACTCGCGGGCGTACTCGGCGCCGATGGGCTGGCTGGCCATGTAGATTTCCATGGCCCGGCTCAGGCCCACCAGGCGGGGGAGCATGTAGGTGGAGCCCCCGTCGGCGGTGCAGCCGATGCCGGCGTAGGCCATGATGAAGCGGGAATCGGCCGAGGCCACCCGCAGGTCGCAGCACAGGGCCAAGCTGAAACCGGCCCCGGCGGCCACCCCGTTGACGGCGGCTAATACCGGCTTTCCCAGACGGCGGATTCCCACAATTATGTCCTGGTGCAGGTCGCCGGCAAGCTGGCGCAGGCGCTTGGACAGACCCTCCGGCCCCTCATCCTCCAGGTTCTCCACGAAGTCCTTAACGTCGGCGCCGGCGCAGAAGGCCCCGCCGGTCCCGGTAATCATCACCGCCCGGATCTCGGGACGTCGGCAGTCTGCGATAGCCTTGCCCAGATCGGCGACCATGTCGGGAGACAGGGCGTTGCGGGCCTCTGGCCGGTTCAGGGTGATGACCGCCAGGGAGTCCTTGCGGGTGAAGTCCACCTTGGAAGATGGCATGACGGGCCTCCTTGACTCAGGAGTAGACGGGCAGGGTCATGGCCGGAAGGAATCCCCTGGATTCAGCGGCCTGCCAGGCGGAGGCTCAGTCGTCCCCGCCGGGCTGAGGCGATAACTGGCCCCGGGGTTCAGGTTCGGGGCGAATGCCCGGCACCTTCTGGAACAGGGCCACGATGCCGCCGGAAATGATTATCCAGACCACGGCAAGGGAAGCCACCTGGAAACCCTCCTGGTAGTAGGGGCGGGCCTCGGCGGCGGTCATAAACTCGATGGTTACCGGCAGGCTCAGGCCCAGGATGGTGGCGCCGATGGTGCTGCCCACCGTGTGGCCCATCTGCCTGGTGGTCTCCAGCATCCCCGCGGCAAAGCTGCGGTTATCGGGCAGGGTGTTCATCACCACCGCGTTGTACGGGGAGATGAACATAGCGGTCCCCAGCGAGGCCGGCAGCAGCAGCAACGGGATGCCCCAGATAGGCACCTGGGCCGCGAACAGGCCCAGCAGGGCAATGCCGGTCCCAATCAGGAACAGCGACAAGGGGCCCATCCACCGGGAGTTGTAGCGGTCATAGACGTACCCGGCGATGGCCGGCAGCCATAGCCCGAAGCTCTGGTGGGGCAACAGCACCAGGGTAACCACCAGGGGCGAATAGCCCAGCCCGTCCTCCACCACGATGGGCACCAGGGTGAAGATGGTCAACATGGACAGGTGGCAGGTGGTGTTGGAGTACAGGGCCATGGAGAAGTACTTGCGCTTGAAGTAGCGGAAGTCCAGGAAGGGTTCCGTGCTGCGCAGCTGCAGCACCACGAACAGCGCGGCCAGGGCCAGGCTGAGCAGGTGCATGGGGATGTGGTACCCCAGGGCGTCGGGGGTGGTGAAGGACTCGGCGCCCTCGTGCAGGTGGGAGCCGGACAGGATGAAGGTGCCCAGCACGGCCATCAAAACCAGGGCGGCGAAGTAATTGATCTTGACCTTCCTGCGCTCCTCGGTCGGTTGCAGGGAACTGTATTTCAGAACGGGGTAGGTTAGCCAGATGGCCACCAGCCCCATGAGGAAAGCGGTAATATAGACCAACTGCCAGCCCAGGAACTCCAGGAACAGGCCGAACACGGCCAGGCCGATGAGGGTGCCGATGCGGGAGCCGGTAACGGGCACCGCGAAGGCGCGGCCCCGCTCGTTGGGTTGGAAGACCATGGCGATAAGGGCATTGGAGTTGGATATTACCAGCGCGCCGCCCATGCCGCCCACGCCGCACCACAGGATAAGCTGGTAAAGACTCTGGGCGGTGGCCGCCAGGAGGCTGGACAGGGTAAGCAGGCAGATGCCCGCGAAGAAGACGCGCACGTGGCTGAACTTTTCGCCCAGCCGGGCGGTAAGGAAGACGGTGCTGCCCAGGGCCAGCAGGCGGATGATAACGGTCCAGGAGGCGTCGTCAACATCTGAATTGAAATAGTCGGCCACCGAGGGGATGGTCAGCGTTACGGGGAGAAAGGTGAGCTGGACCAGCAACTGGGAGGCGGCCAGGGCCAGCAGGGTGTCGATGCGTTGACGGCTGCTGGCCAGTTCACGAAAGGCGGCGACAATGTTCAGCCGATCCAGGACCAGGGACAAGATTCCCAAGGTAAATACTCCGGTGGGTCTATTATTCGACCTGCCCAGTCTAGGTAGATCGGGGGGGAATGTCAAATTGGGGAAAGTGGTTGTGAACGTTCAGAGTTGATGACCTATACCTCTACCTTGATTGGTTCCATGTCCTCTTATCCACGAATGGGCACGAATGTTCACCAATGGGAATTTTTTGATTATCGTTCCATTTGGTTCCATTTTGGCCCGTTTCGATGTTTATCCACGAATAGACACGAATTTTCACTAATGGGAATTTTTGATAATGGTTCCATTTGGTTCCGTTTTGGCCCGTTTTTGAGCTATCCACGAAGGGCACGAAGAGACACGAAGATAGGGTTATGGTTTTATGGTGGAGACGGGTTATGCGGGTTGGCAAGAGGGCAAATGTCATCGGGGAAAAGGCAACCTTGGCCCGGCACCGGCTTATGACGGCAGCGGAGAATGATCCGGAGAGCGCGGGGGGCAAGCTGCCGCTTTTCTGTGTTGGGGCAAGTGTGTTGTTGTCCAGCGATTCTGTCCAGTTAAATGGAAAGCGAAAATGTCACCATGGTTAGTCGGCTGAGATGGTTAGTCGGCTGCGATCTGGACTTGGGCCAGGGCTTCGGCCTTGGCCCGCTCCTTGGCGCTGAGTAGTTTGGTGGGCGGACTCTCCGCCAGGGC
>JAJEDS010000318.1 GCA_022821365.1 Dehalococcoidia bacterium
TGTCCCTGGCTGGCCGCCCCTTTTTACCTGGCCCACCAGGCAAGTGAGGCTCAAGAAGTTCCCAAACCCGGTCAGAAATGTCGTGGCGTCGATGCGTTGCCGTCATATCCCCACCCCTCACCTTCACTCTCACAACACCAATCTAACACCATGCTATCATTTTGACGACACCCCCTAATTCCTCCTCGAAATTGAAACCAGATTCGTCTTCCACATCGTCTTGTAGGTCCTCCAATCTTTCTTCCATCTCCGGTATCTCGTTGAACCGTTCAAACAGATCCATCATCTGGTCAAACTGACCATCTTGGGGGTACAGGGTAAGCCACGCATAAGAAATGGTGTCCCGGGGATAGTAACGGGCTGAATGTTCGGGAGGGTCGAGGAAAAGACCAATGAAGGGATTAGGGCCAATGCCAAAATAGATCAGGGCAGCGAAGGCAGCAATCAGGACGCCGATGGCGGCCAAAATAACGCCAGTTATCTTGAGAACCATAGAGTTGGACTCCGATTCAGGGAGGAGAAATTAATGATGTGCGCCTGCAATTGCTCGACGATCTTTCTGCTTCATTAGCCCGGAATAGAAATGGGGAATCAAATTTGCACGTCGCTTCCAGTCTCCAGAAAACGACGTGCAAATTTGATCTTCCTTCAATTCCCAGTATCCCCAGTTCTATAAAAAAGAGATAGGGCGAGGTTGCGTCCCGACTACCGCCCCACCCAGTCTCCATAAATTGGGAACTGGCTGCACAGGAACTCTATGTAGGCCGGGCGGTTGGACTGGTTCACCTCCAGGGCGCGGCGCAGGGCCGGCACCACTTCCGACGGTTCCGATACCCGCTCGGTGTGGTAGCCAAGCTCGCCGATCACCCGGGACATGTCCACTTCGTCGGGGCCCAGCACCGAGTGGGTGAAGGGGTCGTGGCCGGGGCCCCAGAAGCCGGGGCCGTAGCCGGCGAACCCGCCGTTGCTGATGTGGGCCACGGTAACGCCCAGGTTGTTGCGCAGGGCCACCTCCAGGTTGCCCAGCATGTAGCCCAGGCCCGCCTCGCCGGTTACCGTTACCGCCGGACGGTTGGGGTCGGCCAGCCGCGCCGCCACCGAACCGGCCCAGCCAAAGCCCAGGGTGGACACGTTGCCCCAGCCCAGGAAACCCCGGGGCACCAGGGTGTCGTACACGGTGCTCAACTGGTCGCGGGTGTTGCCCGATTCGTGGGTTACGAAGGAATTGTAGGGGTCCAGCACCTCCATCAGCCCGGCATAGACCCGGTAGGGGTTGATGGGCTTGTCGTCGGAAGCCATGGCCTCAACGTACTGGGCCATCCCAGCGTCCCGCTCGTTCTTCACCTCCAGGGCCACGTCCTCCCGGGAGCGGGCCGACTTCACCGGACGGTCGGCAAGCTCGTCGGTCAACGCCTGCAGGGAGTAGCGGGCGTCGCCAATGACCACGCCGGCCGTGTTGTAGACCTTGTTGACGTGCAGGTCGTCCACGTCGCAGTGGACGATGGTCTTGCTGCCGGCGTTGGGGATCCGGTGGCTGAACCGGCCGGGCGACAGGCTGGTGCCCACGGCGAACACCATATCGCAGTTCTCCAGGTAGTTGTTGACCTGGCCGCCCCGCACGCCCACGAACAGGGGATGATTCTCCGGGAAGGCGCCCTTGGCCTTCAGGGTGGTGATTACCGGCGCGTTGGCCATCTCCGCAAAGGCCAGCAGCTCCTCGGCGGCCTCGGCGTAGATCACGCCCTCGCCGGCGTAGATGATGGGCCGCTGGGCGCCGGTAAGCAGGTCAATGGCATTGGCCACGTCCTCCCGCACCGGCCCATGCTTCCAGCCCTTTACCGGCTGGTAGGGGTCCGCCGTCTCGTCGTAGGTGCCGGTGGGGTCGGGGACGGCCAGGATAACCGGACCCGGGCGGCCGCTGCGCAGCATGGTGAAGGCGCGGCGCATGAACTCGGGCACCCGTTCCGGCCGGTCAATGAAGCCGTACCACTTGGAAACGGTGGACATGGCGTTGAAGACGTCGTACTGGCTGTTGTTGGTGGAACCGGCCGGCACGCCGTCGGTGATGCACAGCACCGGGGAACCGTCCTCGAAGGCCTGGGCCATGCCGGCGTAGGCGTACTGGGTACCGGCGGCGTTGACGCCCCCCTGGAAGGTGCAGACGCCGATCTGGCGGCCGGCGGTAATGCGGGAGAAGGCGTCGGCCACGGCCACGGCGTAACGGTCGTCGCGCATCATCACTATGGGAATGCCCTCGCGTCCCAGGGCGTTGTTGACCCGGCAGACGGGGAAGGTGGAAACCCATTCCACCCCCTCCTGCTTGAGAATACGGGCTATGCCGGTGGCGGCGTCTATAGTCATAGGTAAGTCTCCCTTCCTGCTTGGCAGATTCGGATTTGGCGGTGTCTAGGTTTCGCCTACTCTACCATCAAGGTTGGGGGCTGTCATCCCGCCAGGGATATGCGTCAAGAGCAACTGCATTTCTTTGTTGTAGCGCCCTGTCTCCTTGTTCCTGTGCCAGCGCATCATTCACCGCAGAGGCACAGAGAACGCGGAGTTTCACGGAGAAACTCTGTGCATCTCCGCGTCCTCCGTGCCTCTGTGGTTAATGAAGTGGGTTTGTATTATGATTGGGCCGAAGGACAAGCCCATCGGAAACCACCGGATTCGCCAGGGGATACGGAGGTAAACCATGAAGTATGACGTGATAGTTGTCGGCGGCGGCTCGGCCGGCTGCGCCATCGCCACCCGCCTGTCGGAAGACCCAGAACGGTCGGTCCTGCTGCTGGAAGCGGGACCCGACTACACCGATTTTGAGACCCTGCCCGACGACCTGAAGCTGGGCAACAACGTGTGGCTGTCCGCCTACGGCCCCCACAACTGGGGCTACACCGCCCAGATTACGCCGGAACAGACGGAACTGACCATCCCCCGGGGCAAGGCCACCGGCGGCTCCAGCGCGGTGAACGGCCAGGTGATGTACCGGGGCATCCCCGACGACTACGACCGCTGGGCCGAGTGGGGCAACGACGAGTGGGGCTATACCCAGGTGCTGCCCTACTTCAACAAGCTGGAGACCGACCTGGACTTCGGCGGCGACGACTTCCACGGTTCCAGCGGGCCGGTGCCGGTGCGCCGCTCGCCCCGCAGCGAGTGGATGCCCCACGCCCTGGCCTTTGAACGGGCCTGCCTTGACCTGGGGTTTAACATCAGCGAAGACCAGAACCACCCGGAGTCCACCGGCGTTTCACCCCGGGCCCGCAACACCATTGACGGGGTGCGGATGAGCATGGCCCTGACCTACCTGGAACAGGCCCGCCACCGCCTGAACCTCACCGTTCGTGGCGGCGTAACGGCCCGGCGCATCCTGTTCGAAGGCCAGCGGGCCGTGGGCGTTGAGGCCGAAAGCGGCGGCGAAGTATTCACGGTGGAAGGGGAGCAGATAGTAGTCAGCAGCGGCGCCATCGGTTCGCCCCACCTCCTGCTTCTTTCCGGCGTCGGGCCGGCGGAACACATCAGCAGCTTCGGCATCGAGGTGGTCCACCACCTGCCCGGCGTGGGGCAAAACCTGAGAGACCACCCTGCCGCCGCCGTGCTCTACCAGGCGGCGGGAGAGAAGCCCGACGTGCAGGCGCCGGTAATCCAGGTGGGCTTGCGCTACACCGTCGAGGGCTCCGACCTGAGCAACGACATGCAGCTCAGCCCCATGCTGATGACCAGCGAACACCGTCCCGCCCACGTGGAAATCGACGATGACCTCAACTACATCGGCATGAGCGCCAGCCTGCAACTGGCCCTGAGCAAGGGGGAATTGACCCTCCAGTCCGCCGACCCCCACGTGCAGCCCCGGCTCAACTACAACTATTACCAGGACGAGGAAGACCTGCGACGCATGCGGGAGGCCATCAGGCTGGGCGTGCAGGTTGCCGAGCAACCCGGCTTTGCCGACATGCTGCTGGAACGTATCATGCCCACCGACGAGGAACTGCAGTCCGACGAACTGCTGAACGACTGGCTGCGCCGCAACTCGGGCACGTCCCACCACGTATCTGGCACCTGCAAAATGGGACCGGACTCGGACCCCATGGCTGTGGTTGACCAGTACCTGAAGGTGAGGGGAGTGGAGGGCCTGCGCGTGGCCGACGCCTCGGTCATGCCCGACTGCATCCGGGCCAACACCAACGCCACCACCCTGATGATTGCGGAGAAGGTGGCTGATTACATTAAGGAGGGGAGGTAGGGGTTGTCTTTTTTCAGAGCGGACGAAGCCGGAGCTACTGGGGGTCTGCCATGACCTCAAGCCGTACCCAGTCGGGCAATTCCTCGATGGGAAGCATGTCTGCCACGCGCTTGGTGAGCTTGAAGGTAATGCTCTGCCCTTCTGCCATACGCACCAGGCGCCCGGCCTCGCCCTCCGCCAGCGCGCCCTTACGCCAAGCATTATAGACAATGCGGTCAGGGCAGACTCCCAGGCAAAGCAAGTATCTATAATCTCTATCCAACCTTACGTGGTTGAATTGAAAGGTATTGTTCGCACCCAGAGAGGCGGTTTTGACCTCAAAGCTCTGGCCCGCTATACGCATGTCCTGCCGGCCCGCCCGGGCATCGCCCTTCTGAACGGAAAGCCCTGCCTGGGTCAGGTAACGGTTGAAGAACTCCTCGCCTATGTCACCCCGGTTGGTATTTTCCACCCGGCGGAAGGGTTCCAGGGGGGAGTCTGTCCAAATCGACTGGGGAGAGTTATCCCTTATTACGTTAAGAAGCAGGCCCACCGCATCTATTCGGGATTCCATACTCCGCTTCCCTCTCCCCGTTTCCAGAAAACCAAGAAATAGGAGTGGTTCTTTCTCGCGTGGACCTGCCTCACGGTACGGCTTACGCCAGGACGGTTGTTCCTGACCACCACAAAAAGGTCTTCCGCCACGAAGCCGAGTTGCCTGTACTCCTCCATAATCTCAACGTGGGTGAACCTCTGCCGGTTGGCGCATACCTCGTCCTGGCACTTGACTATAAGCACCCCCCTGTTTCGAAGCACCCGATATGCCTCTCGGCCGGCGTCAAAATACAGGTCCAGCACCGCCTGATGGTATTTGCTCTCAGTAGTATTTCCGGTTGCATTATTGCGGTAATGCTCTTCAAAGGGTGAGTGGGAAAGGTGAGCCGTGCCGCCCGGGGAGTGCATATAAGGCGGGTCCAAAACCACGCAATCTATCGTCCCGTCGGCATAGGGCAGGTCACGGCAATCAATACCGTCAAGCAAGTCCGTGGCATGCAGCCGGTAGTGGCCCTCCGGGACAAACTTCCAGAAGGCCCCCTTGCCAAAGGTCACGTCGGCTACCACGCTGCCCTGCGCAACGTAGAGCTCAAGTATCCTGGGAAATACTTCCGAATTACTCAGCGAATAAGCGCTCAGGACAAGGTCGTTTGTAGGCGCGCCGTGCCGGACTACCCGCTGTTTTCTTGAGCCGGAATTCGGGCCGCTATTCTCGAAAAGGTCTTTCTGCATTGAAATTCAACCACCCGCTAGCCGACTGAGTCGTTCCGGCAAATTTGAGCGACCCTTCATCAGACTCTATGTTCGGGAATCATCCCATGTCAACCATTCCCCGTCAGTACTTGAACTCCTCCCTAACCGGGCTGAAAACGTCCAAAGCCTTACAGGGACGGTCCAGGCCTTTGGCGTAATGCTCCACGCCGCCGGGGATGATGTACATATCGCCCACCTTGAGCACCTGTACCTCCCCGGCGATGCCCATTTCCATCTCCCCTTCCACTACGATGCCCGCCTGTTCGTGGGGGTGGGTGTGCAGGGGCACCAGGGAATTGGCGTCAATCTCCACCAGGGACAGCAGCATGTTGTCGCCCCAGAAGGTGCGGGTGCGGGCGCCCGGGGCCAGGTCCTTGGTATCCCGCCCCTCGGCAAACTTGAAATAGGACATTGCAGGTCTCTCCTTAATTCACGTTGATAGACAGGATACACAGGATTTGGGAGAGCGGCCACACGCCGGACAGCATCATCACCCCCAATACACCCTTCGTGATTCTTCGTGCCCCTTCGTGGATAAACTACTCAAACCCCAGTCGCCGCTCGTTCAAGCTGACGTAGCGGCCGCCGCTGCCGATGACCAGGTGGTCCAGCAGGTCAATGCCCAGCAGCTTACCGGCGGACACCAGGTCCCGGGTGATGGCCACGTCCTCCGGAGAGGGAGTGGGGTCGCCGGAGGGGTGGTTGTGGGCCACGATGATGGACGGGGCGTTGTCGCGCACCGCCGGCCGGAACACCTCCGAAGGCCGCACGATGGAACTGTTGACGTTGCCCACGTACACCTCCACCGTGCTCAGCACCTGGTTCTTGGTGTTCAGCAGCAGCACCCGCAGGTGTTCCTGTTCCAGGGGCGCCATCTCCGCCTGCAGCAGGTTGGCCACGTCCTGGGGCGAGTTGATTACCGCCCGGTCCTGGGGCGCCAGGGATATGAAGCGGCGGCCCAGTTCCAGCGCGGCCATTAGCTGGCAGGCCTTGGCTTCGCTGAGGCCCCGCTCGGCGCACAATTCGGCGAAGGTGCCGCGGCCCAGGCCGTCCAGCCCGCCGAACCGGCTCAACAACCTGTTGGACATGGCCAGCACATTCTCTCCCTGCATGCCCGTGCGCAGCAGGATGGCGATAAGCTCGGCGTTGCTCAGGTAACGCGGGCCGTAGTCCCGCAGCCGTTCCCGGGGCCGCTCTCCCTGGGGCATGTCCCGTATCTTGGGCTGGTAGGCGGAAGCCCACCCGTTGCCCTGGTGGGCATTTTCAATGTCCTGCGTAACGGTAGCGACCATAGATTCCTTCCTGAACCTGTCTTTCCGGACATTGTGGTTCGGAAGGAACCGCCGGCGCAACGGGCAACTGTCAGTGAGCTGCCCAGGAGAATCAAGGGACCCGAGGTTGGAAACGCCTCAACCGGACCAGGCGGCGGTATTGCTTTCCTTGATGAGTCGGAAGCAGCAGCAGACTTGAGGGTCCGTCCCCTAGTCCAGCCTCCGGGATACCAGGCCCAGGGCGGTTTCCAGCCTTCCGGTCCAGTCCTCCTGAATTTGGCGGACGGTGTTGGTGCAAGTCCTGAACAAGCAAACTGCTTCCCTGAGATTCAGTTCCCGCTCGGGCCAGGGGTAGCGTGCCAGGGCGGCGCTGCGAAACAGCTCGTAATATTCGCCTGCGGCGACGCTGCTCTTCTCCCTGCTGAAAGTGGCGGCCCAACTGAGGTGGGCCAGAAAGTTCCCCACGTCCAGGAGCGGGTCGCCGGGGCCCACTTCTTCGAAGTCAACCAGGGCCATTCGACCGTCGGGGGTCATAATTACCTGGTCATCGTAGAAATCGTTGTGGGCCAGCGCGCTGGGCCGCCAGGAGTCGATGAGAGGGTCCAGCGCCCGGGTGATCGGCTCGATTCTGCCGGATAGATCGGGATTTTCGCTGGCCGCGTGACCAAGTATGGACTTAGCCATTCGATAGGCCCCGGGCAGGTTGAATGCCCGGCCATCGTCAACATTGACATCGTTGGCCCAGAGAGATTCCAGGCCCTTGAACAACGGCTCGGGATCGGGCCGTTCGCCCCGCCTGATGCAGGTCCGCAGGTTTCTGCCGGGGATTTCCGACATCCAGACCACGCCGCCGTCGTTCCAGTGCCCCGCAATCCTGGGAACTACAAAATCCGAGCGGCCAATGGTTTCGCAAGCGTTCAGGTACACGGGCAGGTTCTCGGGACGAAGCACCCGGGCAAAGAAGGCAACCTTCCCTATGCGATGGCGCAACACCGCTCTGCTGCCCGGCCTGTACCTGATTACTTCCACCCGGGCCCGGCGGGCCCCGATGGCGAGCACGTACTTGTTCAGCAACTGAACGGCGCCCTCCGGGTCAGCAGCCTGCTTCAACCCCGGCAATCTGTAGTCGTCGGGAAACTGGAACAGTTCTATATCCCTGCCCCGTTCCAGCCGCGCCACAAAATGCTGCGAGGGCAGATACTCTTCTTCGGCCCAGTCCACAACGTAGCTGACCAGGGCTCTCCTTCCCCGGCTATGGCTGAACTGCCGAATGTTGATGGCCTCGGGGGCCGCGTCAACCCAGCCAAATTCTCTCTGGCAAGTGGCCCACAGCCACTCGGCATCGAACAGCAGAGGCAGGCCTGGCAACGCCCGGTCGTCAGGGAAGTCAATGGCCGGATACAGGGGCACCGCAGGCAGGGTAGAGGTCATTGCCCTTTAACTTCCATTGCTTTCGTCGGAATCAGCGGATCCCTCCGATGCGGGGCTTTGCGGCGTATCCGGCGTAGGCGTTGGCGGCGTCGGTGTGTCCGGCGTAGGCGTATCCGGCGTCGGTGTGGCCGGTGACGGCGTGACTGGCGACGGCGTGGCCGGTGACGGTGTGGCCGGTGATGGTGTGGCCGGTGATGGCGTGGCCGGTGATGGCGTGGCCTGGTCCTCGTTCTGAACTGCACGGGTGGGCGGCGTAGGTGTGGCAGGTGTGGGCGTATCCGGACTGGTCGGTGTGGGCGTATCTGGGCTCGCTGGCGTCGGCGTATCTATGCCGTCGCTGTCCGTTCCATTGTTGTCCGTGGGGGTGGGCGTGTCTATGCCGTCGCTGTCCGTCCCGTCGTTGTCTGTGGGCGTGGGCGTGTCTATGCCGTCGCTGTCCGTTCCGTCATTGTCCGTGGGCGTGGGGGTAGGGTCCTTATCATCAAGATCCAGTTCGGGATTGTCCAATATATAGCTGGCGGAAAGAGGACGGGGCGCGAGAGCCGCCCGTTCGGGGCCACCGGTACTCGTCGCAAAGGAGGCCACATTCAGGGCCACAGCCAGGACAGTTACCACAAGAAGTCGGCCAATGGTAATCAGGAGGCGCCCGACGCTTAGTCGGTTTTCCATCACGCACCTCAAGAGTTCGCCAATATGATTACGTAAAGCCCGGTGTTTCTTGAAAGTAATTTTAGCGCGGGTACAAGGGGCAGTAAACCGGTTCAGCACTGCAACCCGGTCCTGGAAGGGAGTATTCCAACACGGTCAGAAGCCGGCAACCACCCCCCCTTTCCATCCACGAATAAGCACGAATAGACACGAATGAGTTGGGCGCCCCAATAATTCATTCGTGAATATTCGTGCCTATTCGTGGATTAACCCGCTAAACAAACTGGTACTTGGAATAGGCCCCTTCTTCCTTCGTTATGAACTCCAGCAGGGCGAACTCGCCGGCCTCGTTGCGTTCCTGGGCGCGCCGCATGGCCGGGCCTATCTGGTCGGGTTCGGTTACCCGCTCGGCCCAGGCCCCCATGGCCCGGGACATGTCGGCGTAGTTGCCGCCCGTCTGCTTGATGTTGTAGCGGGCCACCGCGGTGGGTATGCGGCTGTCGGCGTAGATGGCCATGGTGCTGTTGTTCAGTACCACCGTGGTGATGGGTATGTTCTCCCGCACCGCCGTCTCCACGTCCAGGCCCACCATGCCGAAGGCCGTATCGCCCATGAAGTTGATGACCAGCTTTTCCGGCGCGGCCAGCTTGGCGCCCATGGCCAGGCCCAGGCTGTAGCCCAGCTGGGTGGACTTCCCCCAGCCGACGAAGCTGCGCGGCGCCCGCGCCTCCCAGAAGGGCGACACCTGCTCCCGGGGACTGCCCGACTCGTGGGTGACGATGGTGTTGTCCAGGTCCACGGTGTGCATGATTTCCCAGATGACGCGGTAGGGATTCAGGGGCACCTCGTCGGTGGTCAGGCGGGGCAGCCACTGGTCCAGCCATTCCTGGCGGCTGGCGGCAATCTCGTCGGTCAGCTCCCGGTTGGCGGGACGGGCCTGGCCGCCGGTCTGCCGCTTGATCTCCTCCAGGAACTGCCCCAGCACCAGCCTAGCGTCGCCCACCACGGGATAGTCGGCCCGGTAGTCCTTATTGATGTCGCCGTCAAAGTTGGTGGCGTGGATCAGGGTCTTGCCCGGCGGCAGGGGCGCGGTGAAATTGCTCCGGGTCATGCTGGCCCCCACGGCGAAAACGGTGTCCGCGCCGGTCAGGAAGCGGTGTACCTGCCCCGTCTGGCTGGACCCGCCAATGCCCAGGGACAGGGCATGGTTCTCCGGGAAGGCGCTCTTGCCCTCCAGGGTGGTCATCACCGGTATCTGCAGGTACTCGGCCAGTTCCACCAGTTGGTCGGTGGCCTCCGCGTAGAGGACGCCCTGGCCGGCGGTGATGACCGGCCGCTGGGCCGACAGCAATGCCCGCGCCGCCCGGGCCACCGCTTCCGGGTCGCCGGCGGTGCGGATTGCCTGGGGCGGCGTATAGTCGAACTGCTCCTCGCTTATCTCCTCGGAGATAAGGTCGCCGGGGATTTCCAGCAGAACGGGGCCGGGCTTGCCGGAGCGCAGCTTGGTGAAGGCATGGCGCATCAGTTCAGGCACCCGGTCGGCGTAGTTGATCTGCGCGGCCCACTTGGTGATGCTTTCATAGCTGCGGGTGGGACTGAATACCGGGTCTATGCCCAGCCGGTGGCGGGCGGCCCCCGCCGGCAGCAGCAGGATGGGCACCGAGTCGGCATAGGCCTGGGCCACTCCGCCAAAGGCATTCTCGGCGCCGGGGCCCGCCTGCATCAGGAAGATGCCGGCGCGCTTGCCGTTGGTAACCCGGGCAAAGCCGTCGGCCATGTGGACTCCGGTGCGTTCCTGGCGGAAAACTATGGGCCGGATGCCGGCGATGGCGGCGGCCTCGATCAGGGGATTGGAAGGCATGCACCCGATAAAGTCTACGCCTTCCAGCTTGAGCACGTTGGCAATTGCGGTAACGCCGTCCATGGTTGCCTCCTTAGATGTAGTCAGCGACTTGTGGTTCAAGTGTCCCACGGGTTGGGCCAGCGAACAAACGATACAGAGCAGGCCAGGTCATCAAAGTCATTCTCCGCAAGGTCGGCCCGGTACGGAAACGCACGCCAAATAGCATCCGGGTTGTCTTTGTATTTCTCGACGATTTCTTCAGCATTGGTTTCTGCGTCGCCATATTGAAGCACTATAACGTAATTGCGGTCCAAGCCCAAATACCTCGCGTGCCATGAACCAACGTCCAGCAACCGGATAACCTGGTCTCGGGTTCCATCGTAGGATGTCTTGGTACTAACACAGGACTTGTACTTGGCTTCCACCAATATCAAAGCCCGGCCCAAGGTTATCATAAGATCGGGTTCAGAAGGCCCTTCCCTTATAGTCCTCGTATCTGGCGGACTTAGTTTGGGCCAGAAGGCCAACTCCACGGAATTGCTGGAAACTTCAAAGTTGCTGACATCTACTTCGGGGAACGCCCCGCAGCACAGTTCATACAACACCTTAATTCGCCCGCCAGAGTCATTTAGCAAGGGGCTGAAGCAGTACCAAGTAAGCGCGTCTTCGGAATTCTCGCTCAGAACTCTCGGCAGACCCTTCACCTTACCCCTTGAAAATACTTCAGCCAACTTGTCGCGAAACTTTGGATGAGAAATATCGGTATCCTTTAACAGTGGATGTGCTTCCGGCCTGTTCCAAACCTTTACTCCGGATTCGCTAATAGTGTAATCGTTCATAGGGTAGGTCCCTGCCTCTGGTCTTTATTCTGGATAGGGAATGTTTGATTCTTGATATATTCCATCAAGATGTCGTTAATCGCCTGAAAACGCACTTGATCTTCGGAGTATCTTGAACTAAACCACTCGATAGCGTATTGGTCCAGCAAGACCGTAACCTCCTGCTTGACCGGCCG
>JAJEDS010000225.1 GCA_022821365.1 Dehalococcoidia bacterium
CTCCTTATCGAAACAGGTTGAAACGGGCCGCCAAAATGGGCTTGGGAAGGGCCCGATTAGCTGGGCAATATAATACAAGGTTGGGGGTGGGATGTCGAACAGAGGAGCGGGGGCGTGGTTGAATGGAGGTCCTCAAGTGGGGGTGTAGCTCAGTCGGGAGAGCACCTGCTTTGCAAGCAGGGGGTCAGGGGTTCGAATCCCCTCACCTCCACCAATTGTTTACCACGTTCTCAAGTAAAGCACTTTCGGCATAGGCATAACATATGGAATCGCTTGAACCAGTTGTATCAATTCTTCGCCACAGGAATTTGGCGCATTTGGCAGATTTGCTAAAGAACTCATACGTGGTTCTTGAAGAATCTGACCAGTTTGGTAGCTATCGATACTCTATTCTCACAACTGCGGCGATTTACGCGCCTATAGGGGATTACGACAAGCTACGTTCTCTACCAAATTTGGAAGAAAAACAAATATTTGAAACGGTCCTTGACATATGGCCTCCAAGAGCCTATGACATGGAGATAACGGGAGTCGTCTATAGGCTTAACAGAGAATCTCTTGAAGATAAAACCGACGACAAAAGCTCTTTGTTAAAGCTGATTGGCCAAGTCGAATCCACATTGATTGCAGTCGCTACCGGCGGGCCTTCGATAAATTCTGTCAATCAAGAATATAAGGAGCGTTACCTACTCCTAACAGAACAGCTACAAAGCCGTGGTCTGCAGAATCCGATACCGTACTCAGATTTATGGGATTGGTATGGAAAGTGGAGTAGTGGAACTCTCCCCAGTTATAAGTCTCGGAGGGAATATATTCGAAGCCTTGTAGAGCCCCTCGAGAAACGGCTTCAAGAAGGCCCGGAATTTCTTGGGGCTGGACTGCTTTCTGAGCCTATCGGTTGGCATCGGGTCGATCGAAACTTCGCCCGGATAAGAAGTCAGCTTTCGACTGGATCAAATGAGGAGGATTTTCAAGCCATTGGTCTATGGTGTCGAGAGGCACTCATCACAGTTGCACAAATGGTATTTGACCCGGTGCAACATCCTCCTATCGATGACAAATGTGACGTCAGCAATACAGATGCCAAACGAATGCTTGAAAGGTATCTGGCGGTAAGAGTCGGTGGCAAAACCAATGAGGTATCGCGTAGGTGCGCAAAGGCGTCACTAGACTTAGCAAACGAATTGCAACATCTTAGGACAGCCACATATCAAGAAGCAGCTTTATGCGTGTCAACGCCAACTTAGATTTGAGCGTTTTCGCCAATTTAGAATTGACCCACCCGATGTTGGCGGTGAGTATCGCCAACTTAGAATTGACCCACCTCCTTTCAATTGCTCAGCGAAAATGTCCCCTGTTTAGTGCTCAGCGATTCCGTCACTTGCCGGGGTTATGAGCGCGGTTTCCTGCCTTGATGCCAGGTGCTGCTGGGTTGGGAACAGGCCTGCCTGTCGCTTCTCCCTGAGCCGGTAGCTTTCGCCCCGGATGTTCAGGACATGGCTGTGGTGCAGCAGCCGGTCCAGGATGGCCGAGGCAATGACGGTGTCGCCCAGCAACTCTCCCCATTCACCGAATCCCTTGTTGGAAGTGAGGATGATGGAGCCCCGCTCGTACCTGGCCGACACCAGGGTGAAGAAGGCGGTGGCTGCTTCACGGTCATAGGGCCAGATGCCAAACTCATCCACGACCAGCACCTTTGGCGCCAGGTAGACTTTCATCCTGCGGTCCAGGTTGTGTTCGGCCCGGGCCTTGCGCAGGTCCTCCATCAGGTCGTAGGCGCGGACGAAGTAGGCTCCCTGGCCGTGCTCGATGGTCCTGAGGGCCAGGGCCACGGCCAGATGGGTCTTGCCCACGCCGGGAGGGCCCAGCAGCAGGATGTTGGTTGCCTCGGCCACGAAGGCGAGGCTGGCCAACTCCTTGACCTGCCTTTCATCTATGGAGGGCTGGAAGGAGAAGTCGAACTGTTCCAGAGTGCGCTGGAAGGGGAGATGGGCCAGCTTGGTCCTGGTGGTGAGGTAGCGCTCCCTCCGAGCGGAGACTTCCACGCCCAGCAGTTCAGCCAGCATCTCTGGGTAGGTCAGCTGCTTGCTGGCGGCGGTGTCCAGGGAGTTGTCCAGGGCTTCCACCGCCTGCTTTAGGCCCAGGATCTCCAGGTGCTGGCGGGCCTGCTCCAGGGCGATGGTCGTCACCTGACACCTCCCGCGGCCACCAGGTCGTAGACCTCCAGGGAGCGGCGTTCCACGTCACCCACCGGCACTTGAACCGCCAATGCCTCCTGCTGGGGACGGCCGTCAGTCCTGGGCAGTCCCTTCCACTGGCCGGGGAGAGTGAAACGCTGACCGGCGCTCTGCGCCCTGGGATGAATAGCCAGTCGCTGGTCACCGCTCCAGATTTCCACGGTGCCCAACCGCTGCCCCACCTGCACCGTGGCGCCCACCCACTTCCAGTGAACGCCGTAGCGGGAGCCTTCCCAGCTGACATAGCCGTCCCGGGCCACCGTCCGGTCCTCCCGCAGGTAGGGACCCAGGAGGTTCCGGTCTGGTAGCTGGCCCGGGTGAGGCCGCTCCTGGGCCAGCATCTCCCATGGTATCCGGTAAGTGGTGCCGTGCACCCGGGCGTTGGCCACCACGTCGCACCACTCCAGGGCCTGGTGGTTGAGATCGGCGTCGTCGGTGAAGCGCATGCTGGGCCACATGTTGCGCCTCACGTACTTGACGCCGCTTTCCACTTTCCCCTTGGTCTGGGCCCGGTACGGCTGGCACAGCTTCAGCTCGAAGCCCAACCTCAAAGCGAAGTCCAGCATCCGCCGGTTCCACGACACCTGCCCTTGCTCGTCCTTGCCCAGGGTCACCACTTTGGTATTGTCATACAGGCAACGCCGCGGAACCCCGCCGAAATAATCGAAGGCGTTGACGTGACACTGGATGAAGCTGGCCGTATCGGCCCTCCTCACGAACTCCACGTAGATGGCTCGGGACCAGCTCAGCACCATGACGAAAGCCCAGACCCTTCGCCTCCTGCCCTTTCCGTCCAGGTAGGTGAAACTGCCCCAGTCCACCTGGGCCTGTTCCCCCGGGTCCGTCTCAAAGCGCACCGTGGCCTGGACCTGGCTTCGCCGCCGGCGTGGGGACACATGCTTCTTCAACAGGGAATAGCCTCCCTGATAGCCCAGACCCTCCAGCTCCCGCTGCAGCACCACGCAGTTCTCCAGCCCTTCCGACAGCCGCCGGTCAATGTAATCCCGGTAGGGGTCCAGCTTGGACCTTCGTGGCTGCCGGGGCTTGGGCAATACCGCCTCAGGTGTGTTCAGATACCGGCGGACCGTGTTCCGGGCCAGGCCCAGCCTCAGGGCAATCTCCCGCGTAGAACAGCCCACTCCCTTCATGTCGTATATCTCTTTCATTTGTCCCACCTTTATCAATCTCTCTGCAGCACCTCCACGGAATCTCCGTAAATGATGCTCCTCTTCTCAGGTGGGTCAATTCCATCTTGGCGATCTCGCTCATTATTACATTGGCGATAACAATGCGCCGTCACTACGGCGTCAGTAGTCAACATGATTGCGATTTTGTCGGGCGTTAGAGACTCTTAGCCAAATCCAACTGAGGGGATAGGAAAGGCTATTCCAGATATCACCTCCACCGCAATAGCTTGTCCTCTATTGGGGCGCCTCATGCATCTAAACTCAACTTCCTCACCCACCAACACATAGCCAGAACTACGGCACCCTCACCGCTCCCAACCAAAACATCCAATTCTCCCAAGCCCGCTATGTCCCAATCTCCACCCCGAACCTGCCACCCCCCACCCCCCTCACAACCCATTAACCACCGCAGTCAGGGAGTCACCCCCGCTTGGCTGGACGCTCCACAGAATACGGTAGCTTCGCAAATGGTAAACCCAACGTGAAGAATTCTGTGAATTCCCCGCCCACTTATGCCATCCAGGGCAAAACGCTCTTACACTGGATTGCATAACTTTTCGGACCCACCGGGCGGATATGACGCCGGCCTGGACGGCGGAATCTGAAGTTTCCTGGAGCGGCAGCCCGTCAGCTGGGGAGGCGGATGGAGCGAGGAATGACGGAAAGTAATACCAACCTGGAAGCGACTGGACAAACTATCGAAGAACGTTCCGGCCTGGAGAAGGGCCAGGCGCGGGTTATGAGCGGACCTAACGAGCCTGTTGCCGTGGTGGGCATGGCCTGCAAGTTCCCCGGCGCGCCGGATATCGCGGCTCTCTGGAGGCTCCTGGCGGCGGGCGAAAACGCCGTAACCGAGGGCGAGCCCGGTTCCGGAATTGGGCGCATCGGCCAGTTCTATCCCAGGTCCGCCGGCCAGTACCCCGCTTGCCGGTTCGCCGCCCTGGTGGATGACATCGACCTCTTCGACGCCGAGTTCTTCCGCATTTCGCCGGTGGAGGCGCAACTGCTGGACCCCCAGCAGAGGATGACCCTGGAGATCTGCTGGCAGGCTCTTGAGGATGCGGGCATCGACCCGGAGAGCCTGCGAAACACCCGCAGCGGCGTATATATCGGCGTAACCAACAACGACTACCGGGGGATGAATCTTGCCTCCGCCAGCCAGATAAGCGATCCAGCCGCCAGCCTCTATGCCGTCAGCGGCACGTCCTTCAACACCGTTGCCGGACGGGTGGCCTACGTGCTGGGGCTGGAGGGGCCGACCATTGCCCTGGATACCGCCTGCTCCTCGTCGCTGGTGGCCGTGCACCAGGCCGTTTCGGTCCTGCGGCAGGGCGAGGCCGATTTGATGCTGGTGGGCGGGACGCAGGCTATTTTCAACGGCCGCCTTACCCAGCTGAGGGCCCAGGCGGGTATGCTGTCCCCGGAGGGCCAGTGCAAGGCCTTTGACGCCTCGGCCAACGGCTTCGTCCGGGGAGAGGGGTGCGGCATCGTCGTGCTGAAGCGGTTGAGCGACGCCGAAAGGGACGGCGACCCTATTTGGGGCGTAATCCGGGGCTCCGCCATCAACCAGGACGGCGCCAGCGCCGGCCTTACCGTGCCCAGCGCTCCGGCTCAGGTAAAGGTGATCCAGGACGCCCTGCTCCAGGCCGGGGTTGAGCCGGCGGAGGTGGACTACCTGGAGGCCCACGGCACGGGCACCGAGGTGGGCGACCCCATTGAGCTGAACTCCGCCGCCGAGGCCTACGGCCAGGGGCGAAAACCGGACCGTCCCCTGCTGGTGGGTTCAATCAAGACCAACATGGGCCACCTGGAGCCAACGGCGGGCATAGCCGGCTTTATGAAGGCCGTACTGTCCCTGCGCCAGCGCGTTATCCCCAGGCACCTGCACTTTGACAACCCCAACCCCCGGGTGGACTGGACAACCTTGCCGGTGCGGATTACCGACGAGAAAACCGATTGGCCCTCCACCGGCGACCGCCCGCCCCGGGCCGGCGTCAGTTCCTACGGGTGGTCGGGGACCAATGCCCACGTCATTGTCGAGGCTTACGGTCAACCCGACGCTCCGTTAGCCGGAAACGGCGACGTTTCGTTGCCCACCGGAAGCGTGGTAGCCGTTGGCGCGGCCGTCAAAAAGGGCGATGAGCGACCATCCGAGCGCGAGAATACCCTCGAAGAGCGGCCTGCCCGTCTCTTGCCCCTGTCCGGCAAGTCGGCCGACGCCCTGCGGGACACGGCCAGGGCCAACCTGGCGTGGCTGGATGAGCACGAGGCTGAAGCAGGGCTGGCCGACCTGGTGTGGTCGGGCAGCGTGGCGCGAAGCCATTTTGACTTCAGGGACGGCGTAGTATTTCGCGATGAAGCTGCACTCCGTGAGGGACTGGAAGCAATAGCTGACGCCACCGATCCCGCTTTCCTGCCCAGGGCAGCCCGGGTTGCCTTTGTCTATACCGGCCAGGGCAACCAGTGGGTGGGCATGGGCGAGGCACTGTACCGGCAGGAACCCGTGTTTCGCGAAGTAATGGACCGTTGCGACAGTTTTGTCCGACAAGAGCGGGGCGTGTCCCTGCTGGACGTGATGTTCGGGTGGCCCGGCGCCGAGGGCGACCTGGACGAACCCCGGTGGACGCAGCCGGCCATCTATGCCCTGGAATGCGCCCTGACCGCCCTGTGGCGCAGCGTGGGCATTGAACCTGTGGCGGTGCTGGGTCACAGCCTGGGCGAGATTGCCGCTGCCCAGGCCGCCGGCGTGTTCACCCTGGAAGAGGGGATGAAGTTTGCCTCTGCCCGCGGCCGCCTGATGGGGGACCTGCCGGGAGCCGGGGCTATGGCCGCCGTCTTTGCACCGGTAGCCCGGGTGGCGGAGGCGGTAGAAAACTGGAAGAAGGAGCATCCCGGGTCTGACCTTTGCATCGGCGTGGACAATGGCGCGCACCAGGTTATCAGCGGACCGCAGGAGGAGGTACATGCCCTGGCCGACCGGCTGGAATCGGAGAGCGTCAACTTGAGGCGGCTGCGGCCCAGTCCCGCCTACCACAGCCCGCTGGTGGAACCGGCCCTGGACGACTTGCAGGCCGTATTCGACGGCATGAAGGTCTCTCCTCCGTCCGTGGCGCTGGTCAGCAACGTAACGGGAAAGCCGGTGGGGGTCGACTTCGCTATGGACGGCCCGTACTGGCGTCGGCACGCCCGCCAACCGGTGCAATTCCGGCGGTGCGTGGAGACCCTGGCCGCCGACCTGGGTGTTGACGCGGTCATTGAACTGGGCCCCCACGCCATCCTCGGTCCCCTGGTGTCTTTGAACTGGCCCACGGGCGCCGGTATTGCCGATACTCCGCTGGTACTGCAGAGCCTGTTGCGCCCCTCTTTCGACGGTTCCGAACCGGAACGGGCGGACGCTTTCGTCAGCGCCGTGGCCGGGGCCTACCGGGCGGCCCTGCCCGTGGACTTCGAGGGCCTGTTTGCCGGGGAAAGCCGGAGGCGGATTAACATTCCCGGGTACCCTTTCCAGCGGCGGCGTTTCTGGACTCATGCCCCGCAGCGTCGGGCCGCGGATGACTCCCACCCCTTGCTGGGCGTGAAGCACGAATCACCCAGGGGCGAGGTGATGTTTGAGACCGAGATGTTTCCCTCCGACCCGGCCTGGCTGGACGACCACCGGGTGTACGGCAGGGTGATAATGCCCGGCGCTTTGTTCGGCGCCATGGCCGCCGCAGTTTCGGGGCTGGAAGGCCTGGCCGGCCCGGTAATAGAGGAGTTTCAGCTGCTCAATCCACTGGTGTACCCCGAATACGACGGTGAGGATGAATCTCAAGAACCGGGCAAGCGGGTGCAGTTGATCGTTGACGGCGCCAGGGGAAACCAACCTCGCCGGTTCGAAATCTACAGCAAAGGCGAAGGGGAAGAGGAATGGAGCCGGCATGCCGAGGGCCAGCTTTCCACTCTGGACCGGCGGACTGCGTCCTTCGAAATGGTTGACCTGGAGGCTTTGAAGGACGGCCTCTCCCCAGGACCCGCTCTCCTATTACCGCAGCAAGGCCGCCACCGGCATCGACCTGGGGCCAGCCTTTCGCAACCTGGAGGCCCTGTGGGGCGGAGATGGCGAGGCCGTGGCCTAACTGGCGCTGCAATTCCGCGGCGATGGGAACGAATCGGGCCTTCATCCCCTGTTACTGGACGGGTGTTTCCAGGTGTTCTCGGCCGCCCGTTACCAGGCGGGATTGGGCGGAGACGCTACCTACCTGCCCTTTGCCTGGGAACGCCTCTGGCTGTACGACGCCTTGCCTGACAACTTTGTCTGCCACGCCCGCCTGCGGGATTCCGTGGCCGACCAGGATCACGGTAGGGGCGGTTCGCGAACATCTGTTCCAACAAAGTCGAACTTGTGGAGGCCATCAGGTTCGGTGTGCCTTGCGTTGGGCGTAGCGTGGCGTGCGCTGCAGTATCAGGTCTGGGGGCAGAGATAATAAGTTTTCCGCTGGCAAGTCTGGAACCTGTATC
>JAJEDS010000250.1 GCA_022821365.1 Dehalococcoidia bacterium
CGGAAAACTTATTATCTCTGCCCCCAGACCTGATACTGCAGCGCACGCCACGCTACGCCCAACGCAAGGCACACCGAACCTGATGGCCTCCACAAGTTCGACTTTGTTGGAACAGATGCCCTTGTGGCCGCCCTGACTCAGGGAGGTCAACAAACCGTAGGGCCAGACCTATGTTTATGCCCTGGTTACATCACAGGCCAACACCACCGCCCCGAATCCCCCTGGCCCCCTGGAACAGGGGCGGGGTACCGGGAAAAACGGGCCAGAATGGAACCAAATGGAACCATTATTAAAAAATTCCTGCCTTCGTGCCCCTTTGTGGGAAACCCGCTCCTTCTTGGCCGGTATGGACTGGAGCCGAGGGCCTTGCGGGATATGATCTTGCCGAATCCAACCCTGCAAGTTAAGCTCTTACCAGTCCCGGCAGCCCCAGGCCGGCTTGGAAAGGAGTTGTTTATGCCCAACCTCAACGGAGGCCACCTGTTCATCCGCTGTCTTAAGCAGGAAGGCGTGAAGCGGGTGTTTACCATCGTTGGCGATACCGTCCTTCCCCTGGTGGACGCCGCTGCCGACGAGGGAATCGAATTCATCGACACTCGCCACGAGGGCGCCGCCATGCACATGGCCGACGGCTACGCCCGCATCACCGGCGAGCCGGCCGTGGCCCTGTTCACCGGCGGCCCGGGATTCTCCAACGCCATCTCCGGCCTTCCCGCAATCTACACCTCGGAAAGCCCCGTGATCTTCGTCGCCGGTTGCGCCGAACTCCCGGAAAAAGGCATGACCACCTTCCAGGAAGTGGACCAGATTGGCATGACTGCCCCCGTCACCAAGGGTTCCTGGCTCATTCACGACCGGCGTCGTATTCCCGAGTTTGTCGCCACCGCCTTCCGCACCGCCATGTCGGGACGCCCGGGGCCGGTTCACCTGACCCTCCCTATCGACATCCAGGACGAACCCATATCCGAAGAAGAGTTGCCCCCTTACCTGCCCAGTGAATATCGCAACATGGGCCGCCCCCAGGGTGACCCCGCGCTCATCCAGCAGGCGGCTGATCTCCTCCGCAACGCCCAGCGTCCGGTGATCATCGTGGGAAACCCGGCCCGTTATACCGCCACCCAGGAGCAGTTGACCGCCCTGGTGGAGGCCAGCGGCATTCCCGCCTTCACCGTGGAGCAGGCCCGGGGCATGATTGACGACGAGCATCCCCTCTGCTTCGGTTACGCCGACGGCGCCCTCAACACCGCCGCCCGCCGCTTCCGCGAGGCCGACGTGGTCCTCCTCCTCGGCAAGCGCCTCGACCACCGCTATCGCTACGGGCAGGTTTTCGGCCCCGATGCGAAGCTCATCCAGGCCGACCCGTCCGCCGCCGAGATCGGCCGCAACCGGGGCGTGGCCGTGGGCCTGCTGGGCGACCTGGGCGCCATCACCGAGCAGTTGACCGCCGCAGCGGGCCGGGGCAGCCGCGCCGATATCAGCGACTGGGTCAATCTCCTGGCCCAGGACCGCCAGGCCTGGCTGGACGAACTCCGCTCCAACGCCACCGGCGAGGAACCCATGCACCCGCTGGACGTCTACACCGGCATCGAGCACCTGATCGACGAGGATTCCTTCATCGTCATGGACGGTGGGGACTACGTGCAGTGGGGCCGCTCCTACTACAGTGCCCGCAAGCCCGGCCGCTTCCTCCGCCTGGGCCCCCTTAGCCACCTGGGCGCCGGAATCCCCTACGGTATGGCCGCCAAGCTGGCCCACCCCGAGAGCAAGGTCTTCGTCTTCTGCGGCGACGGCTCCTTCGGCTTCTACCCCATGGAGTACGATACCTGTATCCGCCACAACCTGCCCATCACCACCGTGCTGGGCAACGACTCCAACTGGGGCATCGACAAGACCTTCCAGTTGGCCTACTACGGCCGCGCCGTGGGCACCGACCTCCGCACCGTCCGCTACGACCAGGTGGTGGAAGCAATTGGAGGCTATGCTGAGCACGTGGAGAATCCCGCGGATGTAGGCGCCGCTGTGGAGCGGGCCATCAACTCCGGTCGACCGTCTCTCGTAAACATAGCAGTCCGCCCCGGCGCCAGTCCCCTGGCCAAGGCCATGATCGCCCGCAGGACGGGGAGTTAATCCGACTTCATGCTGACGCAAAACAAGAGGGCGAGCACAACGCTCGCCCTCAGTAGTTTTCTTATTGCCAGGTTTCCGGTCACCAGGTGAAGGTAGCCGCTGACAGCGATTCTACCTGTCTTCCTCGTCGCCGGGATTATCGGGAGGCAGCTCGTCGAAAGGGCGCCCCTCGCGTTGGGCAGCCTGCATGCGTTCGTACCAGGCCCGCCAGGCCTGGTTTGATTTTGCCGCTCCCTTCGCTATGCCTTCGGCCCTCCCTTCGGCGATGCCCTGAGCTATGCCCTGAGCTTCTCCTTTACGTCGCGCTTCCTCAATGTGCCCTCTGATCTTCTCTCTCGCCCAGAACACCATGTAATAGCTCCTTTCCACAACCGTTACGAGAAAAGTATAGCCGGGTCCTACTATCGAGACCAGGGTTGCGCTGGTAAGGATGGTCTCATCGGCCAGTCCCCATCCTTTGATTATCCCGCCCCATAGATACGACACGGCAAGAACTATCGGTATGCCAAACAGAATGTGGAGGATGGGCCACTGGGGGCTATGGTTCATCGGTAACTCGGACGACCTGTTCCCTGCCAGTATCACCCGGAAGATGCCTGGATGTAAAGCAGCAGGGCGGATCGCAAACCCGCCCTGCTCCGATACTCCGCATCACCGGAACCGCCCTAGTAGTGCCGCAATTCCACCACGTTGTCGTCCGGGTCGTAAACGTACAGCGAGATACCGTCGCCGTGGGAACCCCACCGCTTGCCCGGGCCCGCCTGGATCTCCACGCCGATAGCCTCGAACTGGGTCTTCAGGGCCTCCATGTCCGTGGGTTCGATGACCATGCAGTAGTGGTCCTGGTTCTTCGCCCCATCCTTCCCAATGGGTTCCTGGTCGCTGGCAAACAGGTCAATGATGGTGTCGGCGTTCAACCTGACCGACGGGAAACGTACCTCCCCTGCCCTCCACTGCTCCACCCGCTCCACTGCCAGTCCAAGGACCTCCGAGTAGAACCGCAAGGATTCCTCAACGTCCCGGACCCGCAGGACGATGTGGTCCATTTCAGTAATGGTCACCAGGGGTTGAGACACCCGGGAACCGGTTTCAATTTGGGTAGCCATGTTTCCTCCTTTACCGGGGTTGTCTAGTCTGCCGGAACAGGCGCCGAATTGTACTGGGGGTGCCGCCGCCATTGGGGACTCTCGTCGTAGTGCTTAATATCCACCGTGTTGCCGTCCGAGTCCTCAATGCCCATGGGGTGCTGCACCAGTTCGATCATGTTGCCGTCGGGGTCGTGGATGTAGGTGTAGCAGCCGCTGCTGTACTCCCGCAGCCCCCACGAGTTTTCCGTCTCATTGCGGCGGCCCGGCGTAGTGGTGTAACGAACACCCAGCCGCTCCAGGTTCTCGATCAGCTCGTCCCAGTCGTTAATCTCTACGGCGAAATGCACCGAGGGAACTGGCGTCGGGTTGCGGGAGTCGGTGGTGTGGATCTCCCCGTTGCCAATGCGCAGCTGAAGTTGGCGCTCGTTCATTTCCGGACCGCGGTCCAGGAATTCGGCACCCAGTACATCTTCGTAGAACTTGCGCGTCTTCTCGCGGTCGCTAACCTGGATGTTTATGTGCTGGATAAGGGTAACTCTGGACATATTCAGCCCTCCCAAGCTAGGATTATGGTGATTGCTTCCGATTATTCTTGACTTTACTACCGAATACGGTGATGGGCAAGGGGTAAGCGCCCCATGGTCATAATATATTCCTCGGTATTGCCGCATTTTCTCGCAGTTGTCTTGCCCTACCCCCCGAAATTCCGCTCCCCGCCATTGACGTGAATCGTCTGCCCCGAAATATAGTCCCCCGCATCGGTGCAGAGGAACAGGCACAGGTTGGCGATGTCGTCGGTGCTGCCCATGCGGCCGGCAGGAATGTCGGCCAGCCGGTTTCCGGTGCGCGGTGCATTCCCCCCGTCCCGCGAGGTGTCGATCATTCCCGGCACCACGCAGTTGACGCGTATTCCGTGGGGGCCAAGCTCCGTTGCCAGCGCCCTGGTGAACCCCACCAGGCCTACCTTGGCGGCGGAAATATGCGCGCCGCCGTGCCTTCCCTGGTGTGCCTGCAGGCCGCCCAGGTTGATTATGCGACCCCAACCCCGTTCCAGCATCCCCGGAACCGCCGCGCTGGAGGTAATAAAGGCGGAGTCCAGGTCTGTAGCCAACACTCCCCTCCAGTCGTCGTAGCTCATCTCGGGGAAGGGTTTGTGTGGGCGCACCGAAGCGTTGTTGATAACTATGTCCAGGTGTCCGAACTCTCCCAGGGCGGTATCCATTAGTGCTTCCAAGTCTTCCCGGTTGCCAACGTCGGCCAGCAGAGGCAGAGCGTTGCGCCCCAGTTCCTTGACTTCCGCCGCCACCGATTCCACGTCCGACTGGTTCGAGCGGGCGTTCACCACCACGTCCGCGCCCTCCCGGGCCAGCGCCAGGGCGATGGAGCGGCCGATGTTCCGCCCCGACCCGGTTACCAGGGCCTTCTTTCCTTCAAGTTGCATATTTAGTCCTCCGATGGTTGCCCCGTAAGGGGCCAGATTGCGCTTGCGGGCATTATGAACAGACCCATTGCATCTGGCAACTCTAAGGAACTTCGCTCCCCATCCTCCATTCCGGTTTGGCCCCCACCCCCAGCATGCTTGTCCGGCAATTCGGGGTGAGCAGCCGTGATTGTAGTAGCCCCTGGACGCTTGCCCAACCCCACCATGGTGACACAGCCCCCTTGCCAGGCCGCACAACCTGCCTCCACCATAAGAGTACAGACTCTGAACTGACAAGCCTCGCTGCCGGCTGCCTGACTCCCAGGGACTGCCCCTCGTGTCTGCGCCGGTAGTAACAGACTTCATAGCGGCAGACCTGTGTGTCTACTCTTTTCCAGGTGTTATCCATCCGCCCTCTGGTAGATGGGCCGGGCGTGAGGGACCATCCAAAATGGGCCAAAATGAGACCAAATGGGACTGTTTTGAGAAAATTCTTTATTGGCAATTATCGGCGCCTATTCGTGGATAGACGGAAACCTTCACCTCCGGTAGCTCTTTCGTGTCCGGCGCTGGTTATGGGGAAACCGTCGTAGGCGCTCTCGCCTGGGAAGGCTGAAGTCGCCCAGGATCACTGGCAAGGAACCAACGCCACACTTATAATGGCACCATCTTCCGAAAGGAGCGTTGTATATGTACCTGGTACGCAGAGTTTGCAAGACCAAGCCCGGCCAGTCGTGGGCCGTGGCCGGTTACCTGGCCAAGATTTGTGAGGCTTACGAAGAGAACGGCCGCGACAAGGCCCGGATCTACATCGAGGGTCAGGGCCTCCCCGGCACTCCCAATCGGGTCTATGCCGAGTGGACCCAGGACACCATCGAGCCTAACTGGTTCTCGAAGGTTCCCGCAGCCGTTCGCGAGTACAATCCCAGGATGCAGGAACTGCTGGACGAGTATCTGCTTGAAATTTACGAAGTTGCTACCCCTGAAAAGCTGGTGGAACGGGGCGTTGCCCAGTAGGTTGATTCTTTCCGGCAACTTGCCAGAGCTTGGCGACTCCCTCTCCACTGCCGGCCGGGCGTCGCCTCTCTGATTGACCCACAATTGCAAGGAGTTGACTATGCTGATAGTTGATGCCCAGGTGCATATCTGGGGCGCGAACCTTCCCACCAATCCGGCCCACCGTCAGATAACTTCTTACACCAGGGACGACCTGCTCAGGGAGATGGACGAGGCCGGTGTAGACGCCGCGGTAATCCATCCCCCAGGCTGGGACCCCAATTCCGGTCAATTGGCCCTGGAGGCCGCCACCGAACACCCCAACCGCCTGTCTATCCTTGGCAACTTTCCCTTGGACCAGGAGTCCAGCCGCGGTTTAGTGGATGGCTGGAAGCAGCAGTCTGGCATGCTGGGCCTGCGTTTCACATTCCAGCAGCCACACATGCTGTCCTG
Source organism: Dehalococcoidia bacterium (assembly GCA_022821365.1). GTDB lineage: Bacteria > Chloroflexota > Dehalococcoidia > Lucifugimonadales > UBA3495 > Bin22. Next base: position 6,085 of record JAJEDS010000250.1, read on the forward strand.
GCCCAGTGACGGCACGATGGAGTGGTTGTGGCCGGCCGCCGCAGCCGCCGGTATCCCCGTGGCACTGGCCTGCTCCGCCTTCCTGAACGACGTGGGCCACATCGCCGAACGCCACCCCGAGGTCAAACTGATAGTAGACCACTTCGGCCGGGGCGGCGGCGCCACCGACGAGGCCGCCTGGGCCAACCTGCCCGACCTGCTGGCCCTGGGCAAATATCCAAACGTGGCCGTCAAGGCCACCGGGGCACCCAGCTATTCCAGCGGTGAATACCCCTATTCCAACATCCACGACTACATCCACCAGGTGTACGACGCCTTTGGGCCCGAGCGTATGTTCTGGGGCACGGATATCACCCGAATGCCCTGTTCCTGGAAGCAATGCATAACCATGTTCACCGAGGAACTGTCCTGGCTCAACGAAAACGACAAGGAACTCATCATGGGTCGCGCCCTTTGCAACTGGCTGGGGTGGGACCTTCCGGGCTAAATCGGCAGGCCAGAATCGTCGAATTTCGTCTGGGTTGATCATCGGAGTTGCTAATAGGGCAACTCCGATACTATCCTTTGTATGTTATTTGACCATTGAATAAAAAGCGACTAAACTGTAGCTAATTGCAACGGCGCCAGCCCCTGCCGTTAGCTACCCTAGCGCAATCCAGGTTTCCACTGGGGCCCCATACCTCAAACTAGCAAGTCAGGAGGTAAACCCTATGGACTTTGGAATCTTTCTGGACTTTCCAACGGGCGGCGGCCCCCACGAAGCGGCATTCCGAGACACTTTCGAGTTGGTGGATCTGGCCGATGAGTGGGGCCTGAACACTGTGTGGCTGGGCGAAACCCACTTCACGCCCGAGCGGGCGGTACATTCGGCCCAAATGGTAATTCTCAGCGCCATTGCCTCCCGAACGAAGCAGCTGCGGGTCGGGTCGGCGGTCCACGTGCTGCCCCTGATTCATCCCCTGCGCATCGCCGAAGAGGCTGCCACCGTCGACCAGGTCAGCGAGGGCCGTTTCGAGTTTGGTGTGGGCCGCAGCGGCAACATACGTGCCTACGACACCATGGGCATTGACTACATGGAGAGCAAGGACCGGTTCCAGGAAGCCCTGGAAATCATCATGCAGGCCTTCAGCGGCGAGACCTTCTCCTACGAGGGCAAGTACAACCACATTACCAATGCCCGCCTGACCCCCAGGCCCTACACCAAGCCCCACCCCAAAATCCGTATCGCATCCAGCGGCGAGGACAGCTTTGAACGGGTGGGACGGCTGGGCTTTCCCATCTTCCTCTCCATGCGCGGCATGGATGTGAACGAGCTGGAAACCAACATGGTCAACTACCACGCGGCCTGGAAGAAGGCCGGCCACGAAGGCGAAAGCGGAGACATTTCGGTCCGTTTCCCCATGTACATCGCCCCCAACGAAGAGGAAGCCGTTGAGGAGCCACGGGAGACCATCGAAAGCTACTTCCGCCGGATGCGCGAACGCTTCCAGCAGGGCCGGTTCGAGGAAGCCCTGGCCGACGTCACCGGCGGTGGAGACCTGATCGAAGCCCGCCGCGCCCGCCTGGCTCGCCTTGAGGCCATGACCTACGAGGAGATCCTGGATACCAAGGTCATTGTCGGCAGCCCCGACCAGGTAATCGACAAGCTGCACCAGTACCGCGAAAAGCTGGGTATCACCGGCTTCACCGCCGAACTTAACCCCGGCAACCAGCTGCCCAAGGAAGCTGTCCAGCGCAGCCTCAAGCTCCTCACCCAGGAAGTGATGCCGGCCTTCAAGTAAGCGCGCCGCAAACCGGCAACGCCAAAAAAGAGTGGGGCGGGATCCAATCCCGCCCCACAGCCGTTTCTCCTCAGGGCTCGATCTCCGAAAGTCGATCCGCGAAAGTCGGGCTACACGTTGCGCAGCTTGGGGTCCAGCCTGTCCCGCAGCCAGTCCCCCAGCAGGTTCATGGACAGCACCGTCAGCAGAATTGCCAGGCCGGGGAAGAGGGATATCCACCAGCCATTGCCGGCCGCAATCAGGTTTCGTCCGTCGGCCACCATAAGTCCCCAGGCCGGGGTTGGCCGAGGGATGCCGACGCCAAGGAAGCTAAGTCCGGCTTCCAGCAGGATTACCTGCCCCACCTCCAGTGTCGCCAGCACAATGATCGTATTGACGACGTTGGGGAACAGGTGGCGAATCATTATGCGGAAATCGGAAGCGCCGGCTACCCGCGCCTTGGCCACAAAGTCCTGGTTCTTGAGAGCCAGAACTTCTCCGCGAACAAGGCGGGCGTAGCGGACCCACAGAACAAGGGCAATAACGATAATCACCGTATGGAAACCTGGCCCCATGACGCTGACCAGGACCAGGGCTAACAACACGGCTTGAATGGACAGCTTGATGTCCACCAGGCGCATGATGATGTGGTCCCACCAACCGCCAAAATAACCGGCAATTAGCCCCAGGAGGGTACCCACCAGTCCGCCGGTAAGGATGGACAGCCCCGCAACGATCAGGGACACCCTGGCCCCGTGGATGATGCGGCTGGCGATGTCATATCCCACCTTGTCCGTGCCCAGTGGATGGTCCCATGATCCACCCGCCTGCCAGACGGGAGGGGTGAGTCGCTCCGTTAATCTTCCTTCCAAAGGGTCTTGAAGCCATGCGTCTGTTATCTGGGTCGCGAAGACTCCCGGGAGGGCCAGGACAAATATTAGAATTGCCAAGGGAATTAACGGGTATCGCCGGGCGGTTTCCCAAGTCCTGGCTAATCTCCCATTCAGCAGGGTCGGACGGGAAATTTCTGCGATCGCCATTAGGCTCTCTCCTTACAATTTGGGAGCAATACCGTAGGGCAACAAAAAGGCCCAAGCTTAAGTCAGCCGGATTCGCGGGTCCAGGTATGCATAAAGGATATCCACCAGCAGGCTGATGAACACATAGATGAAGGCAAAGACAACCACCACGCTCTGCACGACCTGGAAATCGCGCGCGCGGATGGCCTCAATTGCCAGCAAGCCAACCCCCGGATAGGCAAACACGGTTTCGGTTATAACTGAACCGGTGATGAGGCCGGCAAACTGGATGCCAAAGTAGGTGATGGGAACCAGCGCCGCGTTCCGGAGGCAGTGCTTCCAGATGATCTTCCATTCGGGAACGCCCTTAATGCGCGCCAACTTCACGTACTCGCTGTCCAGTACGTCCAGCATGGCGGAACGACTGAGCCTCATCCCGGCAGCCAGGCCAAAGGCGCCCAGGGCTATTGCTGGCAAAATCAGGTGGTGAAGGCCATCCCAGCCGCCATCTCCCTTTCCTGATGTAGGGAATAGGTCCCAATCGACCGCAAGGATCCAGATCATCATGATGGCGAGCCAGAAATTGGGTACGGCCTGTCCCAATAACGCAAACAACTTGCCGCCTGCGTCCCAGAGGGAGTCTTTTTTAACCGCAGACAAAATACCCAGGGGCAAAGCCAGCATTACACTGACCGTAAAGGCTACAAGAGTCAATTTGGCCGTAGCAGGCAGTCGCTGGAGGATCAATTCACCGGCGGAACGGCCCGGCCATTTTATGGACTCGCCCAGGTTGCCGGTAAAGACATTGCGTATGTAAACACCGTATTGAACGTGGAGCGGCTGATCCAAGCCCCAATATGCCCGCAGACGCTCGTAATCTTCCATTGTTGCTTCTTCGGGCAGCAACACGCCAGCAGGGTCGCCGCTGGCCCGGGTCAGGGCAAAGATGATAAGACTTATTGCGAAAAGAGTGATGATGGCGTGAAAGCCACGAACGATGATGTAGCGTTGCATCTTGACAACCTTCTGGGGATTTCCCCTTCGGGCCCGAATCGTAATGAATTCTATATGTTATTCTCCCCCTCCCTACTCGAGAGCAGGGAGGGGGATTCTGCCTCGTTCAGGCCGGTCAAAGGCCTCAGTTTCCTTCCGCTATTACTGGGTGGCCGGCACCTGGTTGTGCCAGTAGTAACCGCGGTTCAGGTAAACCCAGTCATCAAGTACCTCCGGATTCACCGTGAAGTTAAACCGGAACCAGAAAACGGGAATGGTCCAATAGATGTCGTACCAGAAGTTGGCTACCTCCCGTCCGATGGCGTCAATTTCCTCCTGGGTGTAGACGTTAAGGGTTTCCTGGTACTTCTCCTCCATGAAGGGATGGGAGAAGGTATGGGAAGTAGTGTTGGATGGTGCGTTGGTCCGGATCCGGTCTTGGATCTTCCGGAAGCTGAATACGTTGGCAAACATCATGTGCTGAATTTGCTTGGCCCGCCGCATCTGGGAGTATGCCCCGGAGTCGATGTCGGTGATGGTCACGTCAATGCCAATCGGTCCCCAGTACTGGGGCAAAGCCTCTACCGCAAGGGGTGATTCCGGCTCACCGGAGGTACGGTAGTTGAGCATCTCAACCTTAACCGGATTGTCCGGCCCGTAGCCCGCTTCGGCCAACAGTTGCTTGGCTGCCTCGGGGTCATAGCCGTAAGCCTCTTCCCAGCGGGTCTCCCATTCGGGGTTGTAAATTTCCGAGTCGAGCACCGGGTGGCAGCATGCGGTAACGTGCATCCGCTCACCCTCGCCCCGGAAAATGAAGTCGTTCAGCTCGTCCCGGTTGATTGCCTTGTTCATCGCCTTGCGTACCCTGACGTCCGCCCACGGCGTGGTGGGGTCGAAGTCCGGGTCGCCGGGCATGAAGTACATTCCGCCGAAGAACAGGCTCAGCTGGCTGAATGCCTGCTGTGCCGGTATAACCTTCATTCCCTGTTCAGTTGCCGACGGCTGCAGGTCGCGGGACAGGGCGATGGCGTGAATCTCACCGGCCAGCAGCCCCGCCAGCCGGGTGGTCTCCTCACCGATCCACCGGATTTCCATTTCCTCGAAAGGCGACTGGAAGCGCCAGTGTTCGTAGGGAACCCGTTCGTAGACGACACCCTCGCCCAGGTTCCGTTCCATGTACTGGTAGTAGCTGGTGCTGGCTGGTTTCACATCGTCAAAGTTCTCATAGCCAACCTCGTCCAACTGCTGTTTGCTGAATGATATCAACTCCAGTCCCGTGGGCAGGTTGGACACCACGCTGGGCATCGGGAGGGACGGGTTGTTCATGTGGAAGATGATGGTGTAGTCGTCCACCACCTCCGCCTGGGCCATCTCCTTCCAGAAGCTGGTGGTGCTGGAGGCGCAGTCTTCATCGCCCTTGGCTACCGCCATGTTGGCGATGTCATGGGCGGTGAATTCGCCGTAACCATGGTGGAACTGGACGCCCTCTCGCAGCTTGAAAGTCCAGGACTTGGCGTCGGGAGTGGATTCCCAGGACTCGGCCAGCCACGGGTTAAACTCCGCCGTAACCGGGTCCGCCTCAACCAGGAACTCCACGTAGGGCAGGAACTGGGAGATGATGGGGCGGTTCCCGCCGCAGTGCTGGTTTGTCTCAACCTGGATTTCACCCTGGGATTCCACGTACCTCACCACCGTGGGCTCGGCCATCTCCGCTTCCATGGCCGGCGCAGGCTCCGCAGTGGGGGCCGGTTCCTGGGCGGCCGCCGGTTCCTGCTGCGCCGGTTCTGCCGCAGGTTGCTGTGCCGCCTGGGGTTCTGCCGCAGGCGCTTGCGCCGGCGCTTCGGGTGCTGAAGCGCCGCAGGCCACAAGCACGGTCAGAATAAACAGTAGCGAGACGAAAAGTAACGCTTTAGAGCTGAGTAGCCATCGGTTCCGCATAGATCATCCTCCTTTTGTGTAGAGGTAATGGGTACCATTTGAGGCATACCAACCGGAATATACATCCGTATCTGAATGGTGTCAATGTATTTGGAAATATTTCAAGCGAAAAGTACTGTTATGGCAAAAGAATTACGGATTACATCTTAATTAGTGTCATAAAGATACAGAAGATGCATAAGGTAAATTGACGAGTGTCGCCACCATCAGTGATATTCCCTGCTCTCGATAGGAGACAGCTTTCATTGTTGCCCTGTTTCCTCGGCAGGGTTTAAGATTGGCGCCAGTTGCAGTTGATTGCTCCAGACAGGGTGAGCAGCCAACTGCAGCGCCAGTTCATAAGAGGAGGAACCATGCCAGAAGTACTTGATGCTAAAGCTGCGGGATCCCGGCGCTTTGAGGGGCAGGTGGCGGTGGTTACCGGCGCGGGACAGGGCATTGGCGCCGCCACGGCCCGGCGGCTGGCCCAGGAGGGCGCCGCCGTGGTGGTCGGCGACATGGTGGAAGCCTCGTCGCAGCGGGTGTGCGATGACCTGCGGGAGTTCGGCGCCGAGGCAGCCTACTGCCTGGGGGAGCTGTCCAAATGGGAGAATGCCGAGCGGTTGATGGCCTTTGCCCAGGAGCAGTTCGGCCGCATTGACGTGCTGGCCAACGTGGCCGGGGGCACCATCTGGTTCCAGTCCTTTCAGTACTACACTCCGGAACAGATCCAGGCGGAGATTGACAAGAGCTTCTGGACTGCCGTGTGGTGCTGCCGGGCTGTCCTGCCCTACATGATCGAGCAGAAGTCGGGCGCTATCGTAAACGTGGCTACCCACGCGGTGACGGGCGCCTTCCGGGTGCCCTACGCCGCCGCCAAGGCCGGGCAGATCGGGCTTACCACTTCCCTGTCGCGGGAGGTTGCGCCGCTGGGCATACGGGTCAACTGCATGGCCCCCAGCGGCACCCTGGCGGAAGACCGGGTGACACCCCGCAACTACGGCGTTACCGCCGACCCACCGGAATTGCCCCAGGAGGAGCTGGACCTGCAGGAAACTTACCGGCAGCAGACCCGCCTCTCTGAAATTCCCATGGGCCGCCGGGGAGAAGCCGACGAACAGGCGGCGGCCATCGCCTTCCTGGCTTCCCACGATGCCTCCTACATAACGGGCCAGGTGCTGGCCGTGGGAGGCGGGCAACCGTATCCCTTCTGACCCGATATGCCATCCCGATGCCCCGACACTCGGGTCGCCGTAATACGGAGCCGTGGGGATTCAGGCCTGGGACCCGGCCCTGCCCAACCATGATTCAATTTACGCCATGATGTACCCGACTATGGAAGGCAAGACCTGCCTGGTAACCGGCGGCAGCGACGGCATCGGCTACGCTGCCGCGCTGGAACTGGCCCGGATGGACGCGACGGTTCTTGTCGTCGGCCGGAACGCCGAGAAGACGGAAGCCGCCGTGGCGAGAATCCGGCGAGAGACGGGCAACCCGTTGGTATCCTTCCTGCTGGCCGACCTGTCATCGCAGAGAGAAGTGCGCCGGCTGGCGGCCGAAGTGAAGGAAAAGGCGCCTCGGCTGGACGTGCTGCTGAACAACGCCGGGGCCATTTTCCTGTCCCACGAGACCAGCGTGGACGGCATTGAGATGACCTTTGCCCTCAATCACCTGGGCTATTTTCTGCTGACCACCCTGCTGCTGGATGTGCTGGAGCAGTCGGCTCCGGCCCGGATCATCAACGTCTCGTCCAGCTCCCACTACTCCGCGGGCAATTTCCGGCTGGAAGACCTGCCCAGGCCGGGGAACGGGCGGTCATACCAGGCCTATGGGCGGTCCAAGCTCTGCAATGTTCTGTTCACTTACGAACTGGCCCGCCGCCTGGAGGGAAGCGGTGTTACGGTTAACGCCCTCCACCCGGGCCTGGTGCGAACCAGAATCGCCCGCAACAACGGAGTCCTTGGGCGGGTGGCTAACTTCTTCATCGGCGTTCGCGGCGTTGACGCGACCAGGGGGGCCGAAACCCCGGTCTACCTGGCATCGTCGCCTGAAGTAGAGACGGTTACCGGCAAGTTTTATATCGACTGCCGTGCCGTGGCTTCATCCCCGTTGAGTTATGAAACCGGCCTGACGGCGGAATTGTGGGAACTCAGCGAACGCCTGACGGCGGACAGCGCCACTGAAGACTGAGAGGGGCTGCGGCGGCTAAACGCCCACAACCCTTACCCGGTGGTTGTTGCTGTCGGCGATGTAGATGTTGCCGGCGGCGTCCAGGTCCAGGCCGTGGGGACGGTCCAGTCCCGCCTGGGTGGCCGGGCCGCCGTCTCCCTCGCCTCCCCGCCGGCCACCGGCAATGGTGGTTACCAGGCCGGTTTCCGCATCAATCCGCCTGATGGCGTGGTTTTCGGTGTCCACCACCAGCAGGTTGCCGGCGTGGTCGCAGCGGATGGCCTTGGGCGCGCCCCAGGTGGCCGCCAGGCCCGGGCCGCCGTCGCCGTCGTAGCCGAACTCGCCGGTACCGGCCAGGGTGTGCATTATGCCGTCCCCGTCCACCATGCGGATGCCGTTGCCCTCCCGCTCGGCGATGTAGGTGTTGCCCGCGCCGTCCATACAAATCGCCCTGGCGCCCAAAATGCTGGCCTCCGTGGCGGGTAGGCCATCCCCCGTCCTTTCCTTGGCCCCGTTTCCTGCAAAAGTGGTGATAATCCCTGTTGTCAGGTCCAGGCGGCGAATCCGTTGGTCCTGGATATCGGCGATGAGCAGGCCTCCCCTGCCGTCGAGGAAGCAGTCGTTGGGCTCGCGGAACTGGGCCTGGGTACCGGGGCCGCCGTCGCCGCTATAGCCGGCCTCTCCCGTTCCGGCCACGGTGGTGACAACGCCGGTGGCGGCCTCGACCTTCCTGATTACGAAGTTAAGCCGGTCAACGACGTATACGTCTCCACTGGAGTCAACCTGCAGGGAGTAGGGCTGGTTGAAGGTGGCCGCCGTGGCGGGGCCGTCGTCGCCGGTGTAGCCCTGCTCGCCCGTTCCGGCAACGGTGGTGATGACGCCGCTTTCCAGGTCAACGCGGCGAATGCAGTGATTAGTGGCTTCCGCTATGTACATGTTACCGGCAGCGTCGAAGGCGCACATAAAGGGTTCGCTAAGATGCGCCACGGCGGCGGGGCCGCCGTCGCCCAGGTAGGCCTTCTCGCCGGCGCCGGCGACTGTGGTGATGATGCCCGTTTCAAAAGACATGGCAGTAACTCCGCTACGGTTCCCGGGAAGGTTAAGGATAGAAGGGCGTGGAAGGATTGTCCACCAAGGAAGAAGGCATGGCGGCGCAACCGTATTTGGCAAAGACGTCCGAACTGGGGGTTTCCGTTAAGGGGCGAATCGGGCTGCTCCCGGGTTCGGGGTTTCCCCTTTGACTTCCTTGCCGACAGTTCACCAAACCAGAAATTTCAGTTTTTCCGCTCATTTCCGCTCATTCTTGTTCAGATTGTATCTGGGGTATCCCCTTCGGTGGCTGGAAATGGTTGCTCATAAGTGGAGCCGGTCTTCTCCATCGCATTTGCGGGGTAGCGCTAACGGGGATATAGATGCCGTATTACCGGGGGGTCAGGGCTTTCCTGTTCTCAATAGTCCTTTTCTCAATAGTAGAGAAAGGACCGGCATTGGGGCAACGGGCAAGTGTCAGCGGTCGGAAGATTGCCAGGGGAACCAGGGATCCGGGAAGGGCAATCGCATCCGGAGACTTCCGTTAACCACAGAGACGTATGTAGGTGGAGTTAAACCGGGAAACTCCGTGTAACTCAACGTACTCTGCGTCTCTGTGGTGAGAAACAG
>JAJEDS010000352.1 GCA_022821365.1 Dehalococcoidia bacterium
CCGCCCAAAGGTCCATGATCTATGGTTCAGTGGCTTCATCGGTGCTGCTGCTGATGTGGGCTTACATAGCCGGCCTGGTCTTTCTATATGGAGCCGGTCTGGCCAGGGCTGCGGGAGAGTTGCGGCCCGGACCGCTTACTACCTCCCAGAACCGCAGGAAAGTTACCCGTGAAGAGGAGAATCAGAACTGATGGAATCCCCCTCAACCGAACATCCGCGAGTCATTACCCCCCGCGAAGCCTCCAACATCGCTGCCGAGATAAGGAACCTGCTTAAGGCCGGAGACCATGAGTCGGCCTGGGAACGTCTCAGCATTCTCCATCCGGCAGACATGGGCGCTATCCTGGCCGGGCTTCCCAGGACCAGCAGGGATTCCATCCTGCGGATAATGCACCCGGACACGGTGACCTGGATGCTGCGGCAGATGAACCCCATTCAAGCCGGCAAGGTGGCCACCCGGCTGGGTTCACAGGTGCTTACCGGGGTACTGTCGCAGGCCAATCCTGTAAGTGCCACTCGGGCCCTGATGCGAATCCGGCTGCCCCAGGCAAGAGAGGTTTCCGAGTCCCTGGAGCAGCCGATGCGCGAGGCGGAGTCCTTCGAGTTTCAACCCGGTACGGCGGGCGCGCTCATGGTGCCCGAGTATCCCTCGGTACAGCTTGCAGGGACGGTGTCGGAGGCCCTCGCGAACCTGGGAGCCCTTGGCGATGTTCGGTATGAATTCAACCGGGTTTACGTGGTGGACGAAGAAGGGGGGCTGGCGGGGCATGTGAATATCGTCGACCTGGCCCTTCACCTGGAACAGACCCCGGTGCGGGACCTCCTCACAGCGGTTCCCGCCACAGTGGGAGTAAACACCCCTGCCTCAGAGTGTGCCCGCATGCTTCGACACTACAACATCGTCCAGCTGCCGGTGGTAACCGGCGGCAGGCTGAGAGGAGTGATTCCCCAGGAGTTCCTCCTAAGCGCGGTGGTGGCGGAGGATACCCGGCAGATGCTCCAAGTTGGCGGGGTTACCGGGGAATCCGGAGAGCACTCCCTGGTCGCCGCCATTCGCACCCGTCTGCCATGGCTGACCGTCAACCTGGCGACGACCTTTCTGGCGGCGGGTACCATCAGCCTGTTTGAATCCACGCTGGCGAAGGTGGTGATCCTGGCCGCCTTCCTGCCGGTGGTGGCCGGTCAGGGAGGGATTGGAGGGACCCAGACCCTCACCATGATCGTGCGGTCCATGGCTCTCGGGGAGTTCGTGGGCGTCAGCGCATTCTGGCTGCTGGCGAGAGAAGCCCTGCTGGGGTTGCTGCACGGGGTATGGCTGGGGGTGCTGGTGGGCATTATAGGCCTGGTGTGGACCGGCAATTTCGGGATAGGCCTGGTGCTGGGCCTGGCCATGGTTGGAAACATGGTGATTGCGGGCCTGGCCGGGGCCGGAGTACCCCTTTTCCTACGAAGGATAGGGGTGGACCCAGCGGTCGCCTCGGCAGTTGTTGTGACTACCTTCACCGATGTCTGCGGCTTCCTCCTGTTCCTTGGCATAGCCACCGCCGCCATCAGTTTCCTGGTGTAAAGGGCGGCGGTAGGAGGTAATGAATGGCCGCCTTTGAATCGAGAGGTTGGCGGAGGCGGGAGATGCCAGTGAAGTGGCACCAAATCCCGTGAGACAGAGAGTGGAGCAGGCATTTAGAGGTTGATATGAAGCTGAAGCCCGGCCAAACCATCAGGATCGGCAGCCAGTGGGGAACCATTAGCTACTTTATAGGTGGTCAAATAGCTGTTGTAATGCTGGACGATATGTCGCACGTACAGGTCAACCTGGAGAACCTGGAAGCAGTGAAACCAGGTCCCCGTGGACCTGTGCAGAATGAGCGGAGGCCGCGAGTGTGAGCCTGCTTTGGGTCTGCCACGCATAGAGCGGTACCAGGCGGTTTTCCGTACTTTGTGAGCCCTCTGTCGGACGGCAGTTTTGAATCAGGGAAGGTCTGAATAAGTCCGCCGGCCCTGGTGGGAGAGGGTTAGGGTGAGGGGGAATATCCCGGCTGCAAGCTATCACCCCCATCCTGACCTTCCCCCATAGAGAGGGAAGGAACTATTTGAGAGGCTTCTTAGAACTATAGCCTGGGAACAGACGAAAACAGGGAGACGAAGGCTGCCGCCGGCAAGCGGGCGGCCAGCTTTGAAGGAGCAGCATGGAAGAAAGTCAAAACAGGGTCCGGTGGGTTTATTCGTCCACAAACAACGAGGAGTTGGAAGACCGCTACGACCAGTGGGCATCGGAATACGACCGAGACCTGGCCGAAGACTTCGGATGGGTGAGTCCAGGCGTTACGGCGGAAGTCCTGGCAGCACATGTCCCGAAAGAAGCGAAGATTCTTGACGCCGGGGCGGGAACCGGTCTTGTGGGAGAAATGCTTGGACGCCTGGGGTACCAGGACCTTCACGCCATGGACATATCTGAAGGAATGCTGGAGCAGGCCCGGAGGAAGGGCGTTTACCAGGGATTCCGGCAGATGGCGCTGGGGGCGGAACTGGGTTACGACTCCGACTATTTCGACGCAGTAATCAGCGTGGGCGTTTTCACCGAAGGCCACGCGCCGCCCCAGGGTTTCGATGAGCTGATCCGGATTACAAAGCCCGAGGGGTTCATCGTCTTCAGCCTGCGGATGGACCTGTACGAAGAAGGGGGCTTCAAGGAGTACCAGGAAGGCCTGGAGACCAGCGGCAAATGGAAGCTGGTTGAGGTCTCGGACCCGTTCCAGCCTTTGCCCAAGGGAGAGCCTGAAATGCTGCACCGGGTATGGGTCTACCGGATTACATCGTAGGGCGCCCGCTCTTCCCGCCGGAAAGGCGCTGCTGATGTTGATGCTGCCTGGGTCCTGAAGGCCCGTAACATCGATTCCCTGCGATTTGCGGAGGCCCTGACTATGCAGCCGTCTCAACACCGGTCCTTGCTTTATTGAGCGCCTGTTTGGCGGGAAGAGCGCCGTGGAACTGAACATTTGCTTCCATTAACTCGCGCCATTAACTCTTGCGAGGTTCGTCATCGAAGTACTCCTTTCATTTTCTCTTGCCGGTATCTCCGAAGGCAGCGCCAGCCTGCTGAAGGACTTTGCGATAGCCATTGCCATCGCCTCGGCGGGGCTGGCCCTGGCCCGGGTGGTGGGCCAGCCTCCCGTGCTGGGTTACCTGGTAACCGGGCTGCTCATCGGACCCTACACACTTCCCACCCCGCTTATCAGCAACTTCGACACGATCGGACTGCTGGCCGAGTTGGGGCTGGTGCTGTTGCTGTTCGGGATAGGCCTGGAGTTGGGCTGGCGGCGGATTCGCAGCATCGGGTTTCAGGTGCTGGTCATCGGCGTTGTGGAGATCAGCGTGATGACGCTGTTCGGCATCTGGATTGCCAGCCTGCTGCCTGGCCTGGATGGCACCCACGGACTGTACTTGGGCGGCGCTCTCGCAATCAGCAGCTCCGCCATTCTTCTGAAGGGATTGAGAGACAGCGGCAACCTGGGCGCCTCCTGGGGGCGTACGATCGTCGGTATATTGCTGGTAGAGGACTTTGCGGCCGTTATCCTGCTCACCGTCCTTGCCGGGCTGGCAACCACAGGGTCGGCAAGCCTTGCCGACGCGGGGTGGCTGGTGGTCAAGCTCGGGATATTCTGCGTAGCCGTCCTGGTCTTTGGGACCCTGTTGGGGGCCAGGCTCATGCGCTTCCTGTCCCGGTCCAACTCGGATGAGACCCTGTTGATGGCCAGCCTGGGGCTCTGCTTCCTGATGGCGCTGTCGGCAACCTTTCTCGGTTTGTCGGCGGCGGCCGGGGCCTTTCTCATTGGTGTAGTCATTGGCGACACCGAGGCCTCCGGCCGGGTAACCCGGCTGGTCAGCCCGGTTCGCGACGTCTTCGGGGCGCTGTTCTTCCTGTCGATAGGAATGCTGATCGACTACCACACGCTGCCGAAGTTCATTCTTCCGGCCCTGATTGTTGTGGCGGTGTTTATGATTGGCAAGATCACCGCCAACACCATCGGTTCCCTCCTGGCCGGAAGGAGTCCCACGGAAGCGGCAAGGGTTGGGATGACCATGCCGCAAATGGGGGAATTCTCGCTGGCAATTGGCCGGCTAAGCCCCGCCGACGCCCTGGGAGTGTCACCGCTTTCACCCATTCTGACGATCACAACGGCGGTAACGTCGGTACTGGCTCCGCTGACCGGGCGTAGCTCGGCGCCCCTCTGCCTGTGGCTGCGACGGCACTCGCCTAATGTGCTGCGCAGGGTCATGCTGGCGATTCGGCTGGGCGTGGACACCTTCTGGTCGGCATTGTCATTCCGCGGCGAAACGGGGTCCCAACTGCGCGGCGCCGGCCGGGGCATACTGATCAACGTGGGTATTGTGGTCGTCCTGGCTGCAGCCGGAACTACCGTCTTGTACGTTGCCCCTGCCCTGCTGGGAAGAATATTGCCCCTGTCACCATCAATCGCCGGCCTGGTTATCGTAGGTGTCATCATGGGCCTGAGCACACCGTCGGTGATAAGTATCTGGCACTCGCTTCGTACCCTGGCTTTTCTCGCCACCAGCGGCTTGAGCCCAGCCCAAATCTCGACTGATGACCATACGGTTATGCACACGCTCAGTTCCATGGTGCGGAACGGACTGTCCGTAGTCTTCCTGGTCCTGCTGTTCCTGTTGAGCCTTCCCCTCATCGGGCGGATGGTGGTCCTGGGGGGATTGACCACGCCGCTGTCGCTGGTTTTGTTGGTTGCCCCCATGCTGGGCATGGGTATTATCAGTTTCAGGGTCCACAGGGTTCTGGAGCCCGCATTCAGTGACACTTTCATTGCGGAGGCCGAGTCAACGCCAGATGCCGACGAAGGTTCCGGCCAGGCGGCAGCTGAAGGCGCCGCGCCCAAGACCGGAGAAGACCCCCTGGTGCTGGGTGTCATAGAACGCCTGGGTGAACAGGCCGAACTCCTGCAAATGCTGGAAGACAAGGCAGCAACACAGCGGGAAGACAGCGAGTCCCCAACGGAAGAAGGCTCCGACGGCCCCGGAAGCCCGGCATAAAGCGCCAGTTACTTTTGGAAAGACAGAGAAACTGTTCCTCAAGGTATGGTAACAAGCGCCTCCGCCGGACCCGATTAGCCATAGGCCCCTACCAATCAAGGCAGGCTGGCATACGCCTGAAGTACTATCAGCGTTTACCCAATGTGTGTTTTAGAATAATTCGTATAATGGCATTAATGTAATACTTTTGTAACACTATTGCGCTAGACTTCTGCCATGATAATCGTCTTCCTGGAGGCGTGTAACCCTTGAAAGTAGCAATCGTACATCGCAATCCAACTACTGCCCACGGGTTAACGCTAATCCTTGAGAAGTATAGCGACCTACAGGTGGTTTCTGAGGTCTCCGATTTCGAAGAATCGTGGGCAGCCATAGGGGACTGTAATCCAGGTCTGGTACTTATTGACTCTGAATTTCCTAACATGGAGATCGAGTCAATGATCAACCGGGTAAAGGCTCTGCTCCCGGATGCCGCAATTGCCGTCCTGACCGGCTCAGACGACTGGGCCAACTTGAACGCATCCATTCGTGCGGGTGCAGCTTCGTTCGTTTCGATGAAGACCGATCCGGAACAGCTGGCATTGTGCCTTCGCCTGGTTGCCGACGGTCACGTGCTGGTTTCGTCTCCGCTGGTTGTCACGCTGTCGGACTTGTTTCGCGAAGAGACCGCTGCCGGGGAGAACGAGGTTGAACACGACCTTTCCGACAGGGAACTGGAAATTCTGGGCCACGTGGCCAGCGGAGCTACCAACCTGGAAGTCTCCGAGGCGCTGACGATTTCGGAAAACACCGTCAAGGTCCACATGCGGAACATCCTTGGCAAGCTCCAGTTGCGGAACCGCCAGCAGGCAGCCGCATACGCCCTGAGGAATGGCCTGGTCAGCGACTCTGACCTTTTCGAGCGGGAAACCGAGGAAACCCTGGATTACAGGGGATATTGATGCCTGGCGCTGCCGCCGGCCGAGGTCGTCGGAGCGTTCGGATTTTCTTCAACGAGATCTGCAGACAGTGCTGCGACATCCTCCAAAAGGATTACGGGAACGGCGCGATATAACCCTGTGTAGCTATGCAAAGTTACTCCCATTGAACTCGAAAATAGCTAGAAATGGGGTTCATTGGCCGCTTTTCATCCGCTACGATGTTCTTGCCCCCCTTAACTCTTCGGAAGACTGAGCAAGCCCCGAGGCTTGCCAAGGGCTATATGTATGCCTTTGCAAACCTTCGGGACAATTGAGCAGGGGTGGAGCGAGAGAAAGCTGAGGAGAAAAGCCAAATACGAATTGCCTTAAGGTCCAAGATACATCGCGCCTGGGTAACGGGCGCCGATGCCGACTACATCGGCAGCGTCATAATCGACAAGGCCCTGATGGACAGGGTTGACATGTGGGACTACGAAAAGGTCCTCATTTGCGACGTAACCAACGGCAACCGGTGGGAGACCTACGCCCTGCCCGGCGAGTACGGGTCAGGCGTGGTCTCGGTGCAGGGAGCCGGAGCGAAACTTTGCGAGGTGGGCGACTGCCTGATTATTCTTTCCTTCGAGGTTACGGACGTCCCCGTCGACCCGAAAATGATACTGGTGGACCAGGACAACAGGTTCCTCGAAGAAATAGAGGGGCACATGATTGAGGGAGCAATTCTATGACCAGCCGGTTTTCCGAGCAAGACACCGAATCATTTTACGACGCCGAGGATGCCCTTTACCGGTCCTTCTGGGACCGGGAGGGCAGCCTTCACTGGGGCTGGTTCGACGAAACAACCGGCGGAGATTTCCTGTCCGCTTGCGTCAACCTGAACCGGGTGATGCTGGAGAAGGCCGACATACAGCCCTTGTCCCAAGTGCTGGACCTGGGCTGCGGCAACGGAAACACGTCCATATGGCTGAGCCGCAATACGGGCTGCCACGTGACTGGCATCGACCTCAGCGGTGTCCGAATCAACAACGCCATCGAGTCCGCTTTGGCCCTGCCCGGGGACGTTCAGCCACGCCTGCGCTTCGAGAAGGCCTCGGCCACCGAGCTTCCCTTTGGAGACGGGGAATTCAGCCACGTCTGGAGCCAGGCCACCCTGTACCACGTACACGAGCGGGAGAAGGCGCTTCACGAGGCCTACCGGGTTCTGGCCCCGGGCGGCTGCATGGTTTTTGACGACCTGATCAAACCCAGGCCGGACATTAGCGACGACGCTCGCAGTTACGTTTATGACCGGTTGCTCTTCGATACAGACTACAGCTATGCCGGTTACCAGGATGCCCTGGGGAAAGTGGGTTTCGAGGTGCTGGAAGCCTACGACCTGTCGGACCATCTGGGCAAGAGCTACACCTGCCTGGGCGAGATGGCTGCGGCACACCATGAGGAGAATCCTGAGGTTTACGGCGGATTGGCCAACGCGTACGGACAAATGGTCAAGGCGGTTGAGCAGCAGGAACTGGGCTGGGCCCTCTACGTGTGCAGGAAGTAACTGCAGGCAGAATTCTGCAGGAAAAAGCGCGGGCGCCGCACGGCAGATACCCACGGACCTTAATTCCCACTAAAGCAGGAAGGTTAGATATGGCAGAGACTTATGATGTGGTGCTGGCCACCCCCTTTCCCAACTACAACTTCTTCGCTCACAAGATGAGGGAGCTGTGCGGGCAGAACAACCTGACATTCTTCTTCTGCAACGATACCTGGGTAAAGGAATTCCACCAGAAGCTTCAGTCAAGAGAAGTCGAGGTCAAGGTATTAATTGACCTGACCGCTAACCAGCGAGAGGACGACGACCCCTACGTCGTGCTGGCGAGAGAGGTAAAGCGGCAGCGTGGGACAGTAATTGATGACCCTGACGTAACGGCCTACGCCGCGCACAAAGGCTATCTGCACCAGCAACTGGAAGACGCCAAGGTTCCGGTGCCTCCCACCATCGTTGTACCCAGGGAGGATATCGAACATTTCCAGCTGACCAGGCAGCAGCAGGGCTTCGTGGGGGTGCCCTTCGTGGTGAAACCGGCCTGGGGCGACTCGGGCGTAGGCGTGATAGTTAACGCCTATTCTGAAGAAGATCTGGTTACCTCCGCCGGGCAGGCGCCCAATTCCGATGCTTTCTTGATCCAGAAACGGGTTGAACCGGCCCCATTGGGCAACCACGTAGGCTGGTTCCGGATGTTCCACATATTCAAGGAAGTAATTCCCTGCTGGTGGAACCCGAATACCCACGAATACCAGATGGTTACCCCCGGGGAAATGAAAAGGTACAGGTTGGCCCCGCTCCGGAACATCATGCGGGAAATCGGCCGGATATCAGGGATGAAAAAATTCACCTCGGAGATCTGCCTGCATTCGGACGGGAGGTTCTACGTGGTGGATTACGTGAACGCCGACCCGGACATGAACCCCCGTTCCTTCTATGCCAACGGGGTTCCCGACGAGGTAGTGCGGCACATCGTCTGGCTGCTGTTCTACGAAGCAATGCACATCGTCAAACGGGGCCATGGTTACTTTGACGATGAACTGATGGAGTCGGAGGCGGACCGGAACTGGCTGCAGCGCCGCCAGCGAGAACAGGCCGTGAATTGAGACAGGCAGCCCCGGTTATTCGGCGCTTCCCTTTCCTTTTGGAATTGGAGCGGCGTTAAGACGGTATAGCAACTGGGCCCGGCTTGCGCCGGGCCCTTTTTTGCACCGTCAGGGGCATCTACGGCCGCAATGGAGCGGCGCGGGCGCTGCCAGGACCCGGCCTCAGGTGGGGACTCCGGTGGTCAACCAGCGGCGCTGATAGCGGGGCCCAGATTCTCAATTTCGACCGGTTCCAGATCATCGGCCGGTTCAAAGCCGAACACGCGGGAATAAAAGTAGAACTCTGCTGAAAGGCACCGCATAATTGTTTCCGCACGCTGGAATCCGTGCTCCTCGCCCTCAAATGCCAGGTATGCCGTGGGAACGCCCTCATCCCTCAGGGTCCGGAACATTTCCTCAGACTGGATTGCGGGGACGATGGTATCCTCCAGCCCCTGGAAGAAAATAACCGGACAGGTGGCGTACTGGGAAAAGTTAATTGGAGACCGCTCGATGTATCTACGGCGGTAAAGCGGGTACGGTCCTACCAGTCCGACAAGACTGTGGGCGTCAAACTTGTGGATGCCGCTGAGCAGCGCTTCCAGGTCGCTTACTCCAAAATAACTTGCCCCGGCCTTGAAAACGTCCCTGAAGGTAAGGGCCGCCAGTGCAGTAAATCCACCGGCGCTCCCGCCGCTGATTGCCATTCGCTGGCCGTCCACATCACCCCGCTCCACCAGATACAGGGCGGCATTGACACAGTCATTGACATCAACGACGCCCCATTCACCGATGAGCCGCTCCCGGTACTCCCGGCCAAAGCCGGTGCTGCCGCCATAGTTCACGTCCAGGACCGCCACGCCCCGGCTGGTCCAGTACTGGGTCGCAAGGTTAAACTCGGCGCTGGCGGCGCTGTGGGGCCCGCCATGGCAGACCACCACCAGGGGAGGTTTGGCCCCCTCCGGAGCAACATAGTCCGGGTTGGAGGGCGGATAGAAGAAAGCGTGAGCCGTCTCTTCATTCTCGGTGGGAAACTCCAGCGCCTCAGGAACTGAAATGTAGCCGGTTGCTACTTCATCTGCGCTTTCAACTCGGAGCGCCTCGAAATTCCCGGTCTTGAGATTTACTTCCAGCAAAGACATGGGCTTCGTGGGAGACCCGGCTACCAGCACCGCCCGGTCCGACGCCACCTTCAGGTCTCCGTGTCCCATTTCCCAGTAGGGGAAATCAATGGGCTCCAGGCGCCGATCGGACAGGTGAAGTTGGGCCAGCCTCCAATAGCCGCGGCGGGAGTAGGTGCAGACGAGGCTGTCGGGAGAGTCAAAGCCGTAGGAGCACATGCCGACCCACCAGTTGGCGCGGGCGAACTCGGCTTCCATCTCCATCACCGCCTCAACTTCGCCGTTGTTCCAGCGATACAGGTTTGCCCAGCCGGTGCGATCGGATATGAAGAACAGCTGGCCGGAGGGAGACCACTCCGGTTGAATTATGGCCTCGTCTATTCCCCCCGCAACCCTGATCGGCTCGCCAATCAGCCCCCTGTCGTCAAGGTCTGCAATCAAGAGTTCGGTACCGTCCCAGGGCATATTGGGATGGTCCCAGTTGAGCCAGGCCAGCAGTTTGCCGTCGGGGCTGATAGAAGGGGAACCGTGAAAATCGGTATCAGCCAGCAAAACCAGGGGTTCACCTCCGTCTTCAACGTCCAGCGCCACCAGTTCGCTGGTGGGATGATCTTCGTCGGGAGCGCTGTGGTTTTCCCTAATGCAGATGATGCGGCCCAGCCTTTCGCTGTAAACCTTGCTGCCGTACCTGAAGCTGCCCTCGGGGGTTATGGGAAAAGGAGGTTCTCCCGGCCGCTGCCGATAAACTCTTTGATCGTGGTAATTTGAGAAGAAAACTACGCCGTTGCTCACGGTAAAACTGCGGGTGCCGTACTCGTTGACCGCGCTGCCGACGCTGAATCCCTCCGGTGTTATGTCCTGCAGTCCCCCATCCCTTCCGCGTTTCACGATTACCGTGCGCCCCTTTTCTGCAGGCCGCACCTCGGCCCAGTAAGTGTCGGGGCCGTCAAGAGCAATGCTAACCAAGTTGATAGTTCCGTGGCCCACCATCTCAAGAGAAACCGGTGAATTCCAGGAACCATAGGGAGCAACAAACGGTGTGTTCATGCTGAGTGGCAAACCTGCTAATAGCGAATCAAGGATACAAAAGTCGAACCGATTGCGATACCTATATTATATACACTGCGGAAGCGCTGATGGGCCAAAATGCGTCTCATGTAACGGTTCAGAGTGGGGAAATGAGTTGCCCCCTTATCATCGTCCCGTTTTCGCGGGAATGACGGACTTGGGGATGCCATTTCCCCATTACTGAACAGTATTTGTTTAATGTCGGGTTGATCGCTCTTTGGAGAAATATCGCCTGAGCCTGCCAGTGGGATCAGGGTGATATTATTTTCCGGAAGTCAGCAGTGTTGGGTCTTATTCCCGGCCTGGCCCTTCTTCCCTGCCGGGTTGTGGCGCCGGCAATGGGATGTCGGCGGGCAGCGCTTCTTGGACTGCGGCGCTGGCCTCCAGGCTTTCGGCGACTGCCGCTTCCAGGGCGCCTTCTATCAGCGCGGAGGCTGCTTCTGTCTCAGTCAGTCCGAGTTCTTCCGACATGTCCCTGGCGGCTTGGATGGCGCCTTCGACTACTTCCGCCAGGTCCTGTCCCGTTTGGGCCGCACCCTGTACGGCCCCATGTCCAGCCCCTCTGAGCGCCGCCAGGCTGTCGGCAGAGTGGGAGACCAGGGCGCTGACCGAACCCAGAACTGCGCCGCGAGTCAGTTCGCCGACTCGCCCCGCGATGTCCTCTCCCGCTTCCACAGCTCCCCGAGTGGCGTGTCGGGCCAGGGCCGAGCCAAATTCGACAACATCTTGTATGTCCGACAGTCTCTCCTCCGTCTCGCAGCTCACCAGCCGAGACACCTCAGCAGCCAGGTTGCGCCCCCGGGAGGCGGTTGTGGCCGCAGCCTTGGTGGAGGCAGCCAGTTGGTATGCAGTTACGCCCAAGGCAACGTCGGCGCCTGGAACTCGCTTCAGGTAGCCAACCGAGAACGCCGATACCAAACCCAGGCCGGGCACTGAGGAGATCAGCCTGGACAAGGGAGCGGCCCCTGCCGTGAGTTCGGCCAGGGCGATGCTGCGGGGAACCTCTCCCTCCTCACGCAGCGCGGTCAGAAGATTGAGGGATAGCAGGCCAAGGATAAATGCTAATACGAACAGGAAGTCGTACCCCGACAGGTAAATGACCGGGAAATCAAAAACTTCCGTCAGCGTCCTCCAGCGCATTTCAATTTCGAAACTGTGGGTATTGAAGAAATCTGCCAGAAAACCGCCGGCGATGGGCCCCACCCCGATGCCTACGTTGGTAGCTATGCTGGCCACACCAAGGAATGGGGTTTCCCTACCCTCCGGGGCTACCTTCAGCGCCAGTGTGCCCACGGTCAGCAGAACTCCGGCCGAGGCAATGCCGGCAAAGAAGTGAATCGCGGTGATGATTGGCAAAGTAAGCCGGTGAGGGTCCGGCAGGGTGGTGAACGGCCATGCCAGGATGGCCAGCAGGTAAAGGGAACATGACATGGACAAGACCGGTTTGCTGCCGACCTTGTCTGCAAACGGGCCCCACACCCGCATAAAAAGAATGTTGGTGAACTGGCTAAGCACCGTAAATCCAATAACAATTGGAAGCGAGTAACCCAGCTTGGTCAGCATGTAAACGGCAAAAAAGGGAAGCGCCAGGTTGGAGGCAAAGCTCCAGATAAACAGGAACCGGACAAGGTGGGAAAAGTTACGGTCCCGCAGCGGCTCTACCAGTGTGCTTACGACCGACCTGCCGGTATCCGGCGCGGGCGCCATTAACGGCTCACTGGCGGCCGACAAGATGCCGGGCCCAGAAATACCCAGCGTTAGCGCCCCTCCTATGAGCAAGAAACTATAGGCGTAAACCGGGGCCCCGAAGGGTACGCTGGACGTCCACCAATTCACGAAGAAACTGGCGCCCAGGCTGACCGCCGCAATGGTGGCTGTTACATAAACCCAGCGCCTGCCGTAGTAACTTCCCACCACGGACTTGGGCACCAGGTCGCTCATCCAACTTACCCAGCAGGTTGTCCAGGTTGAAGCAAATATGCCCCGGAAGCCAATTATCGTCATCAGGGCGAATATGGCGCCGGACCCCGGAGTTTCCATCAACAGCGGTACGGCACCCGCCGGAATCCACAGCAGGTTGGTAATGAAAGAAGCAGGGAGGCCAATGAATTTACGTTTACGGAATCTTTCAACGGCCAGGATGGCCGGAAGCTGCGCAACCTGAGTTATGTACGGAAGGGCTACCAGGACCCCGATCTGGAGGTTGTTGGCTCCCAGCTCCAGGGCAAAGGCGGCGATAAAGCCACCGCTGGCCAGCGCAAACATGGCGCTGCCCAGCATCCCGTCCCAAATCATAAGGCGGAGGCTTCGGCGCACCTGAACCTCGGTTAAGGTGGAACGGGGCAGCAGAAAGGATGTGAAGGAGTTCAGAATTTGTGGCAAGTGGCGCGGCACCCGATTGCTTGAAATGAGAAGAGCCTGAGCATGATTGTCTGCTTAGGGCCAACCGACCGCCTGTCAGACAATGCTGCATTGGCCCTTTGGCCTGTCCCGTCTTGATGCACCTGCGTACGTGAAGGACCGACACATAAAGCACAAATAGTTATGCACAGAGAGTATCGCCGAATGGAATACAAGGCAATACCGCATTCTTATTATCCTGACCTACCACTGCGGAGGTACGACTTTACTACCCTGCGGGGCTGCAATGGCAAAATTCCCTTGCCGCAGCCTGGGTTTGACGGGCTGCGGAAACCGGAGGACCGGAGGACCGGCTGCCGATGATGCCCGGCAAACCCGACATGGACGGCTAACAGGTTGTCACGGAAGGAATGGGGAAAGCATAATGATTGCTGAAATGCCGTTGGACCCGATGGCAGTGCGGCTATCACGCGGGGGCAGAACTCGCCGGACAATTCCAACAACACAATGATCAACGAATTTCAGTCCAAGCCCTGACCGGTGAGTCCAATATCCCAAAGGGAATATCGCGGCATACTCCGATGTTTAGATTGGGTGTCCTCGTGCGGCGGCGATGTTCCGTTCATGCCTGGTCCATCATAGACCCAATCGGCGGCCCTTTCCGGGAGGCCCGAATTTACCTGCACTTCCCATAGCGCGAACTGCTAAACCAAAGCCAAGCTGGGAAGTGCTTTTGAGGTTGAATCCTGCCGATGGGGCCCTTTAGCACTCTTAGTTACTCCTGTATTGTAACCCGGCAAATATTGGCGGCGACGCCTGCCACCTTAGGGGCGATTCGCGAATCGCCCCTACGGTGGTGGCGAAGGAACGGCGCGATGTTGCCAAATGCACATACCACTTTGGCTTTAGTTTAGTATCTGCAAACCAAAGGCCCTCGGTAATTCAGAATGCTGAATTTTCTCCGTCCACAGCCTACGTTCACCGAAAGCCAGGCCCAGCGCAGTCTGCGGCTCATGGCGTGGGAAGGACTTGCCTCCGGAGCCATGTTCAGCCTGGGCAGCGGGGGCATTATGGCTGCCTACGCCCTGGCCCTGGGGGCCAACAACCTGCAGGTGGGCGTTCTGGCAGCCCTCCCGTTCGTCTCCCAGGTAATCCGGGTGCCCGCCATTCTACTGGTGGAACGCTACCGGATGAGGAAGGCCATCGGCGTGCCGGCCCTGGTTTGTACCCAGCTTATGTGGCTGCCCATTGGCGCGGTCCCTTTCTTCCTGGACACGCCGGGGCAGCCCGCAGTGCTGCTGGTGATTGTGTTCCTGGCCCTTCGCGGGCTGTTTGCCCCGGTGTGGGTCACCACGTCCACCAGCTGGATGCGGGACCTGATACCCCAGGGCAGCCTGGCCGGCTACTTCAGCCGACGGATGGCCATGGTTACCGGGGCCATGGCGGTGGCAGGACTGGCCGGAAGTTTCTTCGTCCCCTGGTGGCAGGGAATCTCCTCGGCTGGTAATGAGATCTTCGCTTTCTCCTTCCTGCTGATTGCCGGTGTTCTTACATTTGGCCTGATGAGTCCGGTACTGGCCTCCAGGGCCGTGGAACCACTGATGTCCCTGGGGAGGCGGTCCGAGCGTTCCCCCTTGAGGACGCTGCTTGAGCCCGTCCGGGACCCCAACTATTCCCAGCTGCTCAAGTTCCTGTTTTGCTGGAGCCTTGCCTCCAACCTTGCCATTCCTTTCTTCGCCGTTTATATGCTGAAGGTGCTGGGCCTGTCTCTGCCGGTGGTAATCGGGCTGACGGTCCTGGGGCAGTTCTCCAACGTGCTCTTCGTAAGGGTGTGGGGACCCTTTGCGGACCGGGTCGGCAACAAGACGGTACTCTCCCTGTCGGCCTCCCTCTACATGTTGGTGATATTGGGATGGATCTTCACCACCCACCCCGAGCGGCACATTCTGACCATGCCCCTGCTGGTAGCCCTGCATCTGCTGGGGGGAATCGCCGCCGCGGGGGTGACCCTGACCGTCAACACCCTGGCCCTGAAGGTGGCGCCGGAGGGGAGGGGCGTTCCCTTTTCCGGCATGGCCGGCATAGCTACCAGCCTGGGCTCCGGCGTCGGGCCGATTATTGGCGGAGTGCTGGCAGACTTCTTCTCGGTAAGGTCCCTGGGCTTGAACCTAACCTGGGCCTCGCCGGGGGGCGCGGTGGACCTGCCGGCCCTGTCCATAGCCGGCTTTGACTTCCTTTTTGGGCTGGCCTTCCTGCTGGGCCTGCTGTCATTGAATCTACTGGTGGCGCTGCGGGAGGAGGGAGAAATACCCCGGGACGTGGCTCTTTCCGAGTTGATGGCTGCGGCAAGTCCCATGGCAAGGGCCGTGTCCTCGGTGCCCGGACTGTCGCTGGTTACTAATTTCTCTTACGGTTACCTCCGTCGCATCCCGGGCGCCGACGTGGCAATAGGCGTGACTGCGTACCAGGTGGCCGCTGCCACCCAGGCGGCGGTTGAGTCCGCCGAGCGGGGCCAGGCGGCGGGTTCGGACCTGGCCCGCCACGTGTCCGAGGCGCTGGGCCAGAGCCTGGAGGCCGTGGAAGATGCCGGCGAACACGGGTGGGAATTGGCGGTGCACACCACCAGGGGCGCCCTGCACGCCACGGACAACGTGGCGGAGCAGGTGGGAAGGGTTACCCGGGGAGCGGTCCTGGGTGCACTGAGAACCCTTGGCGACCTGAGGACGGTTCCGGAAGACTTGCTGCGGGGGGTTGGGCACGGGGCGCTCCAGGGAGCGCTGGAGGCCAGGAGGGACCCGGCGGCCGCGGCAGTGGAAGCGGCCCGGGAGGCGGCCACCGAACTGGGAATATCCGAGGCGGAGGCTACCGCGGCCGTAGCGGAGGGAATCTCCTCCGCAGTCCAGGCTGCCGACGACGAGACAGCCGCTGCCGTACAGCAGGCTTTGTCCCAGGAACCGCAGCTCCCCGAGTAATCGGGGCTCCCAATGGGCTATCCAATTTGGTTCAGTCCGCGTGATCCAAAAGGGCTGATGCGCCCTCTCGCCCGTCTGTCTTGTCATGTTGGTATTACGTCAAATCAAGAATGCCACGGGTAGAATGGTTCGTTGCTGGGTTATGGCCACGTGGCGCCAACCTCTTTCAGGCTCGCAGGCCAGGAACAGGTTGCGGGTTCCAGCCCTCACGTACTCGTAGTCCTCCCGCTTCGGCTTCCCGACCTGGGCTGGCAGCGGTTCCCTGATGTCGGCCAGCAACTGGGTGGAACTCTCGTCGAAGCAGACCACCTGCCTGGCTGGATCATAGGGTTCGTCGTACAGGTCCAGGACGTCCTCCATGTGGGACACGAACTCGGCGCTCACCTTAGGGATGCACCATTGCTGTTTGAGCCACGGCTTGAGCGTGTTTTTTTCAAGTGCAGCCGCACCGTCTCATACGACAACGATTCCACCAGCCCCAATTCCACCGTCTTGTCCGCCAGCAGCCTCAGGGTCCAGTGGTCATGACCCTCCGGCGCCGGACTGCAGGCCAGGGCGATCAGGTGGGCTTGCACCTTGTCGTCCACCTTGCAGTGGGGAGTGGGTGAGTTATGGTGTCGCAGCACCTCCTCCAGTCCCCCTCCTACACGTAGCGACGCCTGGCCCTGCGTACCGTCCCCTCCGACACATCCAGAGCAGCCGCCACCCGGGAAGCGGTCCACCCCTCATCGGTCTTC
>JAJEDS010000198.1 GCA_022821365.1 Dehalococcoidia bacterium
GAGCCTTCGCCGGTTACGCGGGGGTCTCGCCGTAAAGAATGTCGTCGTAGCGGTGGTCCCAGGCCCAGGGGAGCAGGGCCAGGACGATCTGCGGGGCTTCCAGAGACCTTCCCTCGTCAATGCACCGCTGGACGTACCGGTTCAGGTTCATGTAGGTCTTCAGGACATGGCCCTCGCGGGCGACGCGCCGGACCACCTGGAGTGGATTGGGGAGCGGTTCTTTTTCGGCGGCAGCGACGGTCCAGTCGTCGGCAATCTGCTCGGCCAGTTGGCGCAGGCGGAGGACGGCCAGTTCCCGGGCGAACCGGCGCTGCCATTGATGGACCTGGTTTCTGATTTGGGCGAGGGTCATGGGTTTAACTCCTTTTTCTTTTTATCCACGAAGGGCACGAAGAGGCACTAAGGAAAAAAATACAATCCCGACATTTCCGGTTATTTCCCGACATTTTCGTTGTGTTCTGCCTGGGAGGGCAGGCGCCGCATCTCTTTTTGGGACTGGCGGCGGCTTTGCCTGGGGCGGTGGTGTCCTCAGCCGGGCCAGGTATTATTTACGGTAGAGACGGGTTATCGCAGTTGGCAAGGGGGGAGTGTCAGGGATTATGAATTAAGAACCAGGGAACGACGGGTTGACTGTCCGAGGAATGGAATTTTCAGAGATTGCTCAGGGAGTTTGTTCAGGGAGGGGCATGGAGTCTCAAAGAGGGAGGGAATGAGTTTCCGTTAATACGCGATTGCCCAGGGGAACAAGCGCGCTCGTGGATGACAACCATTGTTCCAGCGGTTACCATTGCAGGCGCATGGCCGGTGAAGGAACTCCGAACAGATAAGAGAAACCTCCGTGCCGATACCTGGCTACTGAAGGCCACTTGAACTACAACGCCGTTAATTGGCGGGACAAATTGGACGCAGACAGGAACAATTTTCGGGACGGCGATATGGTCCTGCTGCAGGACCGCAAGTCTCGCAGGTACCTGACCACCCTGTCCACGGGGCAGGTCTTTCATAGTCACCTGGGTCGGCTGGCCCACGACGGGCTCATCGGCCACAGCGTGGGAGGCTGGTACCGGACCGACCGGGGACATACCCTGCTTGCGGTGCGGCCCACTCTTGGCGAGTTCGTGCGGCAGATGCCCCGCGGCCCGCAGATCATCTACTCAAAGGACCTGGGCAACATCGTAGCTTTCGCCGACATTTTCCCCGGCGCCACAGTGGTGGAATCGGGCCTGGGTTCGGGGGCGCTAACAGCAGCCCTGCTTCGGGCCGTGGGTAATGAAGGACAGGTAATAACCTACGAGATCGAAGAGTCGGTAGTCCCCCGAGCAATGGCCAACATCCAGCGGGTAATCCCCGATCCGGCCAACCTGACGGTTACCATCGGCGACGTCTACCTGGGCATCGAGGAGAGGCAGGTGGACCGGGTGGTGCTGGACGTGCCCGAACCCTGGCAGGCGGTGCCCGGGGTTGCCGAGGCCCTCGTCATGGGGGGCATCATGATCAGCTTTTTGCCCACCATCCTCCAGGTCCACCAACTGACGGGCGCCCTGGAGGGAGACGGCCGCTTCCAGATGATCGAGACTGTGGAAACCCTGCTGCGGCCCTGGCACATCACGGAACGCAGCGTCCGTCCTGCCCACCGGATGGTGGCCCATAGCGGGTTCCTGACCACTGCGGTGCGGTGCCTGCCCCGGGTTATTGGCACGGTCAGCAATCCGGCGCCACCGTCGAATGCCCATGTGGATGTGGATGTGGAAGAACCGGACACACGGGACTAATAGAGAGGGCAGCCATGGAAGTAATGGACCGGGACTACACGCTGGAGTTTTTAAATCAGCATGTGAAGACTGACATGCTGATGAAGCATCTCTTCACGGTGGAGGCAGCCATGCGGGGCTACGCCCGCAAGTACGGCGAGGACGAAGACCGCTGGGGAATCGCCGGCCTGCTGCACGACTTCGACTGGGAAATCTGTCCCACCCCCGAATCTCACCCCACTTTCGGCGCCGATATCCTGCGAGAGCATGGCTACCCGGAAGACATAATCCGGGCGGTGCTGACCCACGGCGAGCACACCGGCATACCCCGCGAGTCCTTAATGGAGCATACCCTGTTCGCGGTGGACGAACTCTCCGGCTTCATCCGCGCCGTAACCCTGGTAAGGCCCAACAAGAGCCTGGACTACGTAACACCGCGATCTGTCCACCGCAAGCTGCGGGACAAGAACTTTGCAAGGGACGTGAATCGGGACGACATTCGCAAGGGGGCTGAGGAACTAGGGGTAGATTTGGACGAGCACATCAGCTTCATAGTCGAGAGCATGAAGCCCATTGCCGAGCGTATCGACCTGACCACGGGCTGAAAGCAGCGAGGACCCGCCGACGATGAAGGGGCGCAGAAATGGCAGCGAAGACCCTTTGGGCGGTCATTTTCTACGTGAGCAGGTCGAAGAAGCGCAGTTCCAGAGTTACGGTCAGCCCCAAAGGAATTACGGCAATAAGACCGGATATGGCAACCACCAGCATGGCCCGACCGGTGCTTTCATAGTCCATTCCCTGGCGGACTCCCAGCACCGCCGCGGCCAGGGACCAGAAAACCGCAACCCAAACGAAGACCCAGTCGAAGAAGGGGACGCTGGAAAATACGGCCAGGAGGCCAGGGGTCAGGGCAAAGCCCAGGATGCGACCCATTTCAGTCCAGCTTGTTTCGGTGTGGTGGGTGCGCAGCAACCCTGCTCCTACCATGAAAACTACGGTCACCCACAGAGCCCAGCGAAGTATCCCGAAGGCAAGGCCAAAGCCCAGGTCCAGGAAAATTTCCAGGTAGGTCGCCTGTCCCTGAATCTCGCCGGCAAGGCCCCCAATTATGGCGCACAGCGTTACCAGCAGCACCACCACTATGGCCTGAACCATGGAGCTGGGATCGGCCTCAATCTCCTCGTAGGTGTGGGCATTAAAGAAGGTCGCGCCGAACATTCGTCTTAACATTTGCCCACTCTAGCCTTCGCACGAGCCGCAAAAGATGGCCCGGGCCTGTAATTTGCGAGGACCTGCATCGTCAGAGGCAGGCTGATCACTCCACCGCTTAAACTACCTTCCCGGGCCAATCCAGCAGGGAAATGGCTTCAAGTTGCCATTCAGCGCCGAGGATAGTGTTGTCAGAGGGAGACCTCTGGACCGTCAGCGCCGGGCACTTTGCTGCCGCCAGTGTTGCCGTCCTACACAGATGAGAGGAAGACCCACTGGATAATGAGGAGAAGGAGCCAGGGAATGAAGCCGACAACACCGGCTATGGCTACCACCAATATGGCGCGGCCAGTGCCTTCAAAGTCCATGGCCTGGCGGACGCCCATAATGGCTGCGGCCAGGGTCCAGAAAAAGGCGACTATCGATATCAGCCAGCCTATTCCCGGCACCCAGGAAAAAATGGCCAGTACCCCCGGGATGTAGGCGAAGCCCAGGACGCGGCCCATTTCGGACCAGCTGATCTGCGTGTCGCTGGTACGCAGCAGGCTGCCGCCAACCATCAATATTACGGTTACCCACAGGGCCCAGCGAACAATGCCGAAGGCCAGGCCGAAGCACAGGCCCAGGATGATGCCCAGGGCCGACGCTCCACCCATTATGTCCGATACCAACCCGCCGATGGCGCCGCAGATGGTAACCAGGATTACTACACCCAGAGCTTGGCCCAGCGCTGATTGATCAGCTTCTATTTCCTCGTAGGTTTGGGCATTGAACAGGGCCGCGCCAAGCATTCGTTGAATCATCACTCCACCTCACTAAAAAGAGATTATGGGAACCCACCCCAGGATTATACCCGTTTATATTTTCAATTGTGCTTGATGATTTATACGATTCCGTGAAGAATTACCGCAACTTTGCCGCGGCAGTACGGGTCTCCTATGGGAATGCGGACAAGGAAGTTCATGCCCGCAGCAGGTGAGCGTCGGTGTGCAGACCCTGGGGAGAAGACTCCGCTTAGGTATCCCCGAAGGGGCCGTTCATCAGATCATCGAGGACAAACTCCTGGACTGCCGACTGAGGCCAGCCCTGGGGCAGGGAAATGTGCCGCGGCGACAGCAGGGGTAGGGACAGCCCTTGAACCAGGTCCCGCACCTCCGGCCCCTGGGAGAAACCCCACAGTTCCGGCAATCCTGCCACGCCGGGGGGCAGATTCTTTCCCTGCACCAGCACCTTGAAGTCTCCCAGGCCATCGGCACGGGTCAGGGCCAGAATGCCGGCCCGGTTGGCTACGGCCTGGTCCACCGGCATGGGTGTAGAGGTAACCCGGCGGCGCAGTTGATCGAAGCCCAGGTTACGGAGGAATTGACCCTGAGTGGCGTAGCCCAGGGGTTCCATGCCGGCTCTTCTCCCTGCGTTGACCACCGAGGTGAAGTCTACCTGGGCGGTTATGTCCTGCCGGCCAATTTGCCGGAAGGGAGTATCGGTCTGGGTGTGGCGATAATAGGTTACCAGCGTGCCACGGGGCCGCAGTTCCGCGGAGTACAGGTCTTCTGCTCTCCTGCCGTAGTCTATTGTCAGGACAAACCCCGCCTCCAGGGCGCCAGCCACAGAGGATGCCCAGGAATCCAGGCCCAGGCTGATTTCGGCGGTTTGGTCCTCGTCCAGTTTAATTCCGAGTTGCTGCAGGCGCACTGCCAGGTCGGGGGTGGAGGGTTCGCCCAACCTTTCAACGAGACGGTCGTCGCCGGACGAATTGTCCGACTGCAGGGCAACGTACACTTCACGCAGACTGCCTTGTTCGACCCTGACCTGATGCACGGGAAAAGAGTCCAGAAGTTCGTTGGATACGACGCAGCCTCGCACGTTGCGGAGGGGCAACCCATCCGCAGCTACAGGTATGGATTGGGGAGGGAGCAGCGATGCCCACTGATGGCTGCGGTCGAGGCAAAGATATCGAAGCGAGTCGGAAAAACCATCAGGAAGGGATTTGGCAGCCTGGAGTATGTCGCGGCAAAGCTGGCCGTTGCCGGAACCCGGTTCCACCACCCAGAAGGGATGGGGGCGGTCGAGCAAGAGCCAGAACTGGTAAAGCTGCACCGACAGCAGGGCGCCGAAGGCGGGATGGGTCATTGGCGAGGTGTAGTAGTCGCCGCCCGGGCCGAAGGGGCCGTCTCCTTCGCTACCAGAGGCAGCCGGGCCACCGGCGGCGGAGTAATACCCGCCTCGGGGCCAGTAGAGGGCCACGTCCATGAACTCGGCGAAGGGAATGGGGCCACGTTCGACTATGCGGCGGCGTATTTCGGACTCGGCTCTGGTGGTCAACAGGCTCACGAGATGAATGCGATGTCCACTAACGGTTATATGAAACCACTTGTGGACGCCGGTGTCTATCCACAGGCCGAAGCCGAAGGTTTACCCGCAACCGGCGGCGGTCGAGGGGCGAAGCTAATCGGGGTAGGGGGGTAGGGAGCACCGGAAGCCCCGCAACGTTAAGGGGACCGGTGGAGTCGCGACAACGTAGGGCAGGGCCGATTCGGGCAGGGTCGCCGCCCCGCCGGAGGCAGCCGGGCAGTCCAGGTTCAGGGCGGCTGCGTCTTCCGTTTGGGGCAGGGAGGCCACGGCGTACAGAAGGCGGTATTCGGCGAAGGCCGTGCCCACCAGACCAAGGGCAACCGCCAGAACTGCCACCATCAGCAACCGCAGCAGGCTGTCGATCCACGGGCTTTGGGACCTGGAGCGTTG
Source organism: Dehalococcoidia bacterium (assembly GCA_022821365.1). Classification (GTDB taxonomy): domain Bacteria; phylum Chloroflexota; class Dehalococcoidia; order Lucifugimonadales; family UBA3495; genus Bin22. The sequence continues at coordinate 5,703 of JAJEDS010000198.1, forward strand.
GATGTGCTGTTTAAGCTCTCGCATAGTCGACGCATTCACTAGAAGGATGATCGCTGTTTCTATTATATCCGATGTTATTGCAAATGACAATACATAGTATTACGATAGGCTCCTTCGTTGCTTTGAGGCATAGGCACATTAACCCCGGCATGGAGACGGGTTGAGACAATACTATCTTCGGTGGAAGGGGGTCTGAGCCGTGGAGGCTGCGAACACTGGCAAATTGCCCGAATTCCATTACAATTGGAACCAATAGACGGCATCGGGGCGGGCAGCGACACCGCCGGGTCCGCCACTGCCGGCAAATTTACCCGGGAAGCAACGGGCCAGCGTTTCAGAGCAGGGCAAACCGCAGGACCTCTTGTTGTGGTTATCGGACGCCGCGCAGGGGCGCAAAAGTATGGAAATACGGTAGAACCCAACCTGCACGCATGAGGAGGTATACCCATGACTAACGTTACGGTCGAAGAGAATGTGATGGTAGCCAGCGCCGACGGTTATGAACTGGGAGTGGACGTTTCCCGTCCTGCCGGTAGCGGCGGCAAGGCGCCGGGGCTGTTGTTCCTGCCCGGCGGCGGGTGGGTCTCGGCTAACCACGAACCCCTGAAGGAGCGGTACGGCATACCCCTGGCGGAACGGGGCTATGTTTGCGTCACCGCCCCGTACCGGGTTATGGAACAGGCCATCTGGCCGGCGGCAATCCAGGACGTAAAGGCCATCCTGCGGTGGATGCGCACCAACAGCGCCAGCCTGGGAATCGACCCGGAACGCATTGCCGTGGCGGGTAAGTCGGCCGGCGGACACCTGGCCATGCTGACCGCCGCCACCAACGGGCGGGTGGAATACGAGGGTCCCGGCATTACTTCCGCCGACCTGAGCCGGGTTTCGGCCGCCGTGGGCGTGGCCGCGGCCACGGACGTGGGCGTGTACTGGCGGCGGGAGCCGCTGGTTCCGTACACGGCCAACGATCCCTCGGACGCGGCGCTGAACGCCGCCAACCCCATGGAACTGGTGCACGCCGACTGGCCGCCCGTGCAGCTGCTGCACGGCACCAGCGATGACCGGGTTGACCACCGGATGTCCATGCGCCTGTTTGACCTGCTGGAGGAGGCGGGAGTGCCCGCTGATATGCGCCTCTTCGCCGGCCAGGACCACATGTTCGACCAGATTCCCGAGTTCAGCCAGGCTATCGTAGAGTCGGTGGCCCTGTTCCTGGAACGGTACGTGGCGGCCCCGGTGGCCGAGGCGGTGGCGGCGGATAACTAGCCGGAAATCAAACATGGATGGGCAGGATGGACAGGATTGTAACGGGGCACCAGGGGAAAGTTCGAATGCTCCCGGAACCTCCTGTATATCCCTGTCCAGGGAACCTCTGAACAATTCATCGTCATCCCAGCAGTGGCAGGAACTCTATGCGTCGCCGTAGGGGCGATTCGCGAATCGCCCATACGGCGGGCGGCCCTCACCCCCATCCCAGCCTTCCCCCGTCAAGGGGGAAGGGACTTATTCAGACCTTCCCTTGTTCAGGCGAACATCTGCCGGTGGTGGCGGTACCAGTCGCTGGTGAAGACTCCGTTGGGGTCGTGTTTTTGCTTCAGTTCCAAGTAATGCCGGAACTGGGGGTAGGCCCGCTCCACCTGGTCGCGGCGGGCCCAGCGGTGGTAGGTGAGGTAGAAGCCGCCGTCCCGTTCCAGGGCGCAGTCGGTCAGGGAGCGGAACTGCTCCTTGCCCCGCTCCAGTCCCTCCGGCGAATGCTCCACCAGCAGGTTAAAGATGATGCAGGCGTAGCTGTCCCGGGCCCAGCGCAGCAGCGTCTCCTCTTCCGCCTCAATCAGCCGGACGGTGCCGTAGACTACGTTAGCTCCGGTCTTGGTCACCGTTTTCCTGGCCGCTGCCATGAAGTCCACGAACCGGTCCCGGGGGACGTACAGTTCGGTGATCATCAGCGAGGCGAAGGTCTGCCAACCCAGGTGGCGGTACAGGGTGTCGCCGGCCTCGGGGAGGTAGGGGCTGAACTGGAGGTCGTCGGACCAGTAGAGCTGGCCGTCGGTCTCGCGGTAGTGGGCCGCGTACTCGTCGTAGGCCCGGGCCTTGTCGGTGTGAGCCAGGACGTAGAGGCGCATCCACTCTTCCTGGGAAAGACCCAGCTGACCCTCGGGTATGACGGCCTGGCCCTGCTCCGGCAGGTAGACCGACATTATTCCCCTGGCCATGAAGTCGGGCGACGTCTCGTCCGTCATGTACTGGAAGTCGCCGTAGGTGGCGCCGGCCTTTGCCTGGGATTCAAGGGCGGGAATTACGTCGTCCAGGCACAACTCCTGCACTCGCCGGACGTGAAGCTGGCGGGGGGCCAGGCGAAGGTTGATGGCGTCGACGAAGCCGAACATGCCGTAGCCGCCGATGGCCAGGCGGAACAGGTGGGCGTTCTCGTCCCGGCTGCACAGCACCCGGCTGCCGTCGGCCCGGGTCAGGTAGAAGGACTCAATGTCGTCGACGATGGGACGGCGGCCAAGCACCCGGCCGTGAATGTTGGAAGATAGCGCCCCTCCCAGGGTCAACTCGTCGGCGCCGGTCTGTTTCTGGATGATGGACAGCGGATGGGTAGCTTCCGCCTGGCTGCATTGAAGCCACCGCACCAGCCTGGGCCAGGTGGCGCCGGACTGGACCCAGACCGTGCGATCCCGGGCATCCAGGTGGCCGATGCGGTCCAGGGCCGCGGAGCTAAGGGAGACGCCGCCGGTGGCGAACTGCTGGCCGCCCATGGAATGGAGGGCGCCGGCGGGGCAGACGCTCAGGCCCTGGCTGGCGGCTTCGGCGATGGCAGCGGAAATCTCGTCGGGGTTGGCCGGGGTCAAGATGCGCTGCATTACGGTGGCGTTGAGGCGGGACTGCACGTCGTTAAGGGTGGGCAAGGGGTAACCTCCTGGGTGGTGGAAAACTGTATGAATTGCGGATTTAACATTAAGGATAGTGTCTCTTAACACTGTTATTTATAGTCTGGGTCTATAACTATGATACTAGAAAGGTTGGAGGAATACTACGCGCGCTGATTAGAAAGCCAGGCAATTGTGTCTTAAATTAGGGAACCTCTGAACAATGTCGTACCCGTGAAGACGGGAACCTCGATTTGTAGCTGGCGAGGATCCCGCCTGCGCGGGAACGACGGGTTGTTTGTTCGAGTAATGGACTTATTCAGACCTTCCCTAAGTTTCATGGCGCGAGTCCTTGGTAGCGTTCCAATTGAGGTGGTTTCGCGGTGAAACCAAGGCGGCCACAAGGGCCGCCCCTACGGGTCAAGAGGTGCAAACCACCTGAAACGGAACACTACCCGAGTCCTTTGCCACCAGCGTAGGGGCGATTAGCGAATCGCCCCTACGCTGGCAGGCGGTGCCGCCCTGGGGTTGCCGAAGGGCCTAGAGTGTTTCCCCTGAGCTGGATTTCGGGGGCGAATGTTGGATTGTGGGTGGGGGATTAGATTCTTCACTCCGTTCAGAATGACAGTGCGGGCGGTGCAGAATGACAGTGTTGGCGTTTCGGGACAACAATACGTTAAGACGGGAGCGCCCAGGCGGGTAGAGGGACAAGCCGTAGTGCGGGCCAGGGTGAAGGTCCAGGGGCTAGCCGGCCAGCTCTTCGAGGGTGGTCTGTTCCCCTTCGGCGGCGCGGACGCGGGCGGCGGGCTGGAAGGCGGGCAGACGCGGGGGCAGGTCGAAGCCCTGGCCTTCGAGCAGCTGGGAGATAGTGCGGATCTGGATTCTGGGGTAGTCCCGCTGCCACAGGTCGGAATGGTAGAAGCCTCCGGCGGCTTCCTCCTCGCGCATGGGGCGGGTGGGTTCCTGGAGGGAAATGAAGAGGCCCAGGGCTGCCTTCTCCCGCTCCACCACGCCCTTCAGGTCGCGGATGTCGCGCACCTGGGTCCCGCCGCCCTTGACCTGCACCACCACCTTCCGGGACGTGCGGCGGGGACCGTCGATGAAGTAGAAGAGGCCGTCGATGCCCCGGTCGGAGCCGCGCTTCTGCTGGTCCTGGGGCTGGGCCTCCAGCAGGGAGACGGCCCAGAACTGGAACTGGAAGGGGTCCTGCTCGAAGAGGGCGCGGGCGCTGCCCAAGTCGCGGGGTTCGCCCACCACCTCGTAGTCCTGGCCCGGATCCAGGTTGAACATGTCCTTGAGGCGGGACTTCATCAGGGAGACGGCCAGGTGGGTGATGTCGATGCCCAGCCACTGGCGGTTGAGCTTCTGGGCCGCCGCCACCGCCGTCCCGCAGCCACAGAAGGGGTCGAGAACCACGTCGCCCTCGTTGGAGGAGGTCGCGATTATTCGTTCAAGTAGGCCTTCGGGCTTTTGGGTGGGATATCCCAATCGCTCTCCGGACTGAAGCCATTTGACATCTTCATCTATAGCCTCCCCTATTCCCCACAATGACCCTTCTGTATATGGTTGGTAGGCCCAAATGTCTTGTAACTTGGTGCCTTCCCTGTCAGTCAGATATCTTCTTATAGCGGGTTGACCGCCCACTCTTTTCGGTAAGTATATAAGGCCATTTTCCAGTGCCAGATCAAGTTTTTCTTGGGTTGTTAAATTCTCAAGGTCAAATCCACGGTTCTCCAGGTCTTCACGTAAATAAGCGGGAATTGCCCAATGCCTTCGTGATTCAGTGGGGTTATAGCCCTGCCAGGGTTGTCCTGATTCTCCCGTCCGAGTCTCAGGTGCAGTTGGATCACCGTGTCTATAGGCCCCTCTTTCATCAACGTGGCGGAACATCGATCTGACATATCCATTCAAATAGGGGCGGGTTTGTGGATTGAAGAAATAGCTATCGCTCTTGGTGTAGAACAACAAGATGTCGTGAATGCGACCATATACTCTGTCATTATTGTGGGCATTGGTTCTACGCCAAACCACTTCGTTCCTGAAGTTCCTTGCCCCAAACACCGTATCCAGCACAATCTTCAAGTAATGGCTGGCCGTGGGATCGCAATGCAAATAGAGGCTGCCGGTGGGCTTGAGGACGCGGCGCAGTTCCACCAGGCGGGGCGTCATCATCACCAGGTAGGCCATCATGGCGTTGCGGCCGATGAACTCACGGAAGGCGGTGATCATTTCCTTCACAGCCGGGGGCGTGCCGGAGTGGAGGATGATGTCCTCCTCGAAGGTGCGTTCCGTCTCCAGGGTCCACTCCCAGGTATCGGTGAAGGCCTTGATCTGGGCGGGGGACTCCTCGCCGGACTTTTCGCGGAAGAGGACGTTGTAAGAGGCGTTGGAGTTGAAGGGCGGGTCGAGATAGACCAGGTCCACCGACTCGTCGGGGATATGGTCACGGAGGACCTGGAGGTTGTCGCCGTAGAAGAGGGTGTTGGGCATTAACCTACCGCCCTCCCATCCTTGACCTGTTCCAACAGGGCGGCGATGAAGGAGCGAAGGACTTCCAGTGCTCTGAGGGCTTCCGGGTGGTTGTCGTCGACGCAGTCGGGCCAGACTTCCAGGTAATCCCGGAAGCGCTGTCCATAGATGGGGCGAAGTTGGGCGTCCAGGTCGGCCAGGCTGCCTTTAAGAGGGAGCTTGCTGATACTGCCGCCGGACAGGAAGGGTTCGATGACTTTACCCAGAATTTCCCGGGCCGGCCCCCAAACTTCCACACTGATGAGGGCGCCGCTGGAATCCAAGTCCACGTTGATGCCAGGGTAAATCTCAACCACATCTGCCGAGAAGCCGTCTCCTGACAGGAAAAAAAGGTCGGGCTTTGCGTCATAACTTACTTTCAGGCTCATAAGGCGCCCCATCGTCCGCTTTGGATTCTGTTTTGTTGTTGTCCTTCTTTAAGGGGGAATACGGTTACCAACCAGGTAATGTTACCATCTATTTCGTAGGCAACCGCAATGTCGCGTTCAGCCCCCAAGACATACATCCGCCTCACGGCAACAAATCTGCGACGTAACTGATCGTAGTAGCGGGCATCGGGAGTTTGCAACACCACTTCGCCCACACCTTCCGGGACTAGATGCGATATTCTGCTCTCTTCGTAATGGTCAAAGTATCGAATTTCTGAATCGGGAGTCAACTAAGTCCTATGGAGGTAACTGTTCAGAAGTGGAGTGAATCGGCAGCCTGGGGTCCGTCATTCCCGCGCAGGCGGGAATCTCGACATGACGCATCGAGGTTCCCGCCTGCGCGGGAACGACGGTTTTGGGGGCAACCATTCCCTTTAACTCTGAACTGGTACCTATGGAGCCGGCTACTCGCTCAGTTTAGTCAATCGTAGTAGAGGGTGTAAGGCTGGGTAATGGCACGCGAAACTGCCACCACGTTAATCCGGCGAAGGACGGGATCCACGGCGGCCATAAACTGGATACTCATATATTAACAAAGGGTTGCCACCTCCGGATACCGGGCTGTCACCGGTATCTGTTGGCTAAACAATCCGAATGCGATAGCTTTTCTATAGGGGCAGGTACACCGCCCTGCCCTCCATGGCGCTGCGGTACACCGCTTCGGTCCATTCCATGTAGTGGACGCCGGTTTCGAAGGCCACCATGTCCACCTTTTCCAGGCCGCGGATGGCGTTGGTGAACTGTTCCTCTACCCGGTATCTGGCCTGGCCTTCCGGCGGGTTGGGGACTTCGGTCAGTTCCGAATCGCCCCGCTTACCGGCCCAGACCCGGCGCTGGGAATCAACGTGGATGGTGCCGTCGGTACCGAACATCCAGATGTGGCTGCCCCCGTTCAGGCCGCTGGTGGCGCTCATCTGCATGTGGACCTGGGCGCCGTTGGCCAGTTCGTAGAGGATGTCCACGTGGTCGGGAATGGTCACCGACACCCGGTTGCCGCTCTCGTCCATCCGGTATGGAACGTGGGTCTTGGACATGGCGAAGACCCGGTTGCCGCGACCCAGCCAGCGCATCATCGACTCGTAGGACGCGCCGATGTTCAGGGTGTTATGCCCGCTCAGGGCCCGGTCGTGCCGCCAGTGCAGGGGGCCGTCAGGGTCGGCGAAGTTGTTCTGGAGCGAGGTAAAGTCCACGGACAGGAGTTCCCCCAGGAAGCCCTCGCCTATCAGGCGCTTCAGCAGGTTGTCGATGGTATAGCTGGTGGAGGTGGGGGTAAGCTGGCACACCAGGTCGGGGTGGGCCAGGGAAGCCTGGAGCATGTCCCGCGCCTCTTCCGCCGTGGATGCCATGCGCGCTTCGGTGAGCACGTGCTTGCCGGCGTCTAAGGCGGCCAGGGTCATGGTGCGGTGCATGTAGGGCCAGGTGCCGATGCACACGGCGTTGATTTCTTCGTCCTCCAGCAGTTCCCGCCAGTTGCCGTAGACCCTGGGAATGTTGAACTGGTCGGCAATGGCCCGGCCCGATTCAATGCTGCGGTTGGCTACCGCCACGATTTCGCAGTCCTCCGCTCCCTGGAAACCGGGAATGTGACGGTTGCGGACGTTGCCGCCGGCTCCGATGAGTCCCACGCGTACAGGTATGTCAGCCATAAGTTGCCTCCTGGGCACAAGATAAAGGTTGAAAAAGAAGCGCCCCGCCAGGCAGGGCCCCGCGCTTGAGGGCAGAATATCACCCTGCTGGCGCTGATACCACCTGCGGGAAGAGGGACGAAGCAGCTAAGTCACCGCAAAATAGACGAGGGGAATTGAGGTAGCGGTAGTTGAGGGGGTGGCGGAGGGAGTGGGTTTCGCATTCAGTTGATTACCTACAGGCATTGTCTTTGTCTTGTCTGCCAAGGACAAATTACCCACTATTTTTCACGCCCGAGTTCGGCCCTTTTTTCGGTATGGGGACCCAGAAACAAGTGACGGTCGGTGCCAAATCCGGCAGGCTTTCCATGATTTTCTTAGAGGTCAAAGTTAGGTCCCCTTTGGGTGGACCTGGTGGAGCGGTCCGATGGAGAGCTGATACTCCGCTACCAGGGTGAGGTCTTGGACTTCAAGGAGGCGCCTCTGCTGTCCCCGAAATTGAGGGGCGGAAGGAGTCCTTCCCGACTTGAGAAGGGCCAGAGGCTGCCGAGGGCTGTCCACCAGACACCTGGAGCCAGACCGGTGGAAGTTCCTGGCCTCCCTGGAGTTTTCAGTTACTGAGCATGCCAAGGCCAAAGCCGTTGCCTGCAAGGGGATGGCTCACGTCTCAGGCTGGGCCGTACGCTCGCTGCCAGCCGCCAAGCTCACTGGAAGACTGTGCCGCGGGCCAAACCCGAAACTCTGGTCGAACGACAACAGATTGCCTCCGATCAACCATGGCAACATTTTCGCCTTTGAAGAAAGGAGACGGAATCGCCGGGCAACAACAAGATGGCAGAAATGGGGAAAAGCGCTGGCCGGGTCACTTATCCGGCCTGGCGCGAAGCTACTGGAGATCGAGAGAGGCTCGGCCTCTTCGATGATCTCGCCCTCAGCAACAGGGTCCTGGACCGGTTGGTCAATGCCTGCTATCAGATTGACGTGGAGGAGGCCAAGAAGGTGACTGACCTGGCAACCATAACCTGATGGGAAACTAACTCATGCACGCCCAGGGTGGGCTAATGGTTGTGGCGATGACTGGCCTAATCCTCGTGGCGATTCACACTGAGTCAGTTTTGGTGCGACCGTAGTACAAGAAGGGCAAGAGCGCGATCACCTCCGCTGGGTCTGGCCAAAGACAGGGTAGTCCCCTTCTTTGACGTGCAGGGCCCCGTGTGCAACGCATACTACAACAGGGCTTCTTCCACGCCCGGCCATTCATGACCCTCGTTTTGGCAAGCTCAGACTTCTCTTGCGTACAGTCCGGTTACCAATACAGTCCGCCCGGACGCCCTTCAGCGAAAGGACAGGGACGGGGAACTAAAACCAGTGCCTCCTTCGCTGGAAAGGATAGGTGGGTACGGAAATCCGGCGCCGGGACTCACCCACAAAGAGTCCCTCAAAGGAAATACCCACCCCGGCCTCGTAGAGGCTGGCTACGGCCCTCAACAGGCCGCCTTCGGCATCGGGAGTTTCGCTGCCGTCAGCAGTATTGATCAGGGTTGACGTCACTACGGGCGCTTCCGAACTCTCCGGCCAGTTGCTTTCCAGCATCGCTCCCGCCGGCGAATTAACACCGACCTCCACAATTGCATTCACTGCCAGTTCGTCCAGCGATTTTGCGCAGCGAATGTAGTCGAAAGCTCCCCGGTCTGGCTGAAGCCATTGGGCAACGTCAGCTATGCCAATGGATTCCTTCAGGAGCCCGCTGGAACAATCTATCAGGGGTATGGATGGCATCCCGGGATCCGGCACGTCCATGGCGTCTTCCAGGACTTTCACCGTCGTTGCGGTGTCCTGCTCCGGCTGCTCCCTCATCACCCTTCCAAGGGCTGACGCTAGTCGCAAGCCGTCTTCCAGGCTGAACATCCCCGCCGCTTGTGCCGCCGCCAGCCACCCGAAACCGCCGGCCACAATTGCGCTGGGCCGAATCCCCAGGCTGGCCCACTGGACGGTGAGCGCACATTGAAGGGCGTAAAGGCCGGGCGGTTCCCACTCGGGACCATGCTTGCCGGTCTCGAGACCATCAGGCCCGAACATCACCTCCAGCAGGGAAACTCCACGCTCGCCCCTGACCAGTTCGTCGCACCGGTCCAGCACGGCCCGCGCCACAGGTTCACTTTGGTACAGGTCCTCGGCACACCTGGCCCAATGGCTTTCCTGTCCAGTAAACATGAACGCCACCCTTGCCGCTTCACGGGGCGTTGGCCCTTCGGAGACCGCTTCAGCCTGGGACAGAGAGAGCAGTTCTTGGCGAAGCTGTTGGGAGTCGCCGAATACCAGCCCGGCCCGGTAAGGGAAGTGCGCTCGGCCAGCGCTGGCAGTCCAGGCCAGGTCGGACAGCTTTTCGCCGGAGGCGAAATCCTGCTCGCCGTCGAGCCAGGCCAGGTATCTCTGCGCCAATTCCCGCAGCGCAACGGGCGACTTGCCGGATAGGGGCAACAGGCGGGCCGTTCGCTCCGTAGAGCTACTGTCGAGGCTGTACAGTCCGGTTACCGGATCAGGGTAGTTTGAAGCTACCAGGGTTGGCTGGCCTGCCGGCAGGGCGGCGCCATCGGCTTTTGCCAGACTTTCCGCAGCGTTGTCGTAGCCCTCGACCAATAGATGGGCGTTGGCGCCCGAGAGGCCAAAGGCGCTGACACCGGCCAGCGGCTGCCGACCGGCAACCGCCGGCCAGGCCACCTTTTCGGAAGTGACACGGAGGGAGATCACGTCCCAATCGACGTTGGGATTGAGTTCCTCCAGGTTCGGAATTCCGGGTATGACTCCGTGGGAGATGGAGAGGACCGTCTTTATGAAGGCGGAAATTCCGGCGGCCCACTCCACATGCCCGATGTTGGCCTTTATCGAGCCAATGAGCAGCGGCCTTTCCGCTTCCCGGTCCCTGCCGTATACCGAAGCCACGGCATTCAGCTCTATCGGGTCGCCCAACTGGGAGCCGACCGCGTGGGCTTCCAGGTAGTCGACCTCGGAGGGCGTTATCCCGGCATGGGCGATGGCGTCCTCCATCACGCGCACCTGCGCCGGGCCATTGGGCACAGTGAGTCCGGCAGTGGCCCCGTTCTGGTTCACCGCCGAGCCCCGGATGACTGCCCATATCCGGTCGCCACTGGCCTCCGCGTCGCTCAGTCGTTTCAGCGCCACTATCCCACAGCCTTCACCGCGAACGTACCCGTTGGCGGAGGCGTCAAAGGGCCGGCACTGGCCAGTGGGCGACAGCATCCCCACGTCCATCATGAACCTGGAGACGGCGGGGGACAGGACCACGTTTACCCCGCCGGCGAGGGCCATGTCCACCTCGCCCCGCTGCAGGGCAACCACCGCCTGATGAACCGCCGCCAGGGATGACGCGCAGGCCATGTCAATGGGCATTGCCGGCCCTTCCAGGCCCAGGGCAAAGGCAATGCGGCCTACGGTTACGCTGCCCGTGGTTCCCAGGTAGGTGTGGGCCTGGTCGCCGGCCTGGATCAGGTCCCGGTATTCGCTGCCGCCTACCCCGGCATAAACTCCGGTGCGGCTGCCCCGCAGTTGGTCCGGGTCCAGGCCGGCGTCTTCGAGGGCGGTCCAGGTGGTCTCCAGCAGCATTCGCTGCCTTGGGTCCATCATCCGGGCTTCTATAGGCTGGATTCGGAAAAAACGGGAGTCAAACCGGTCAATGCCGTCCAGGAAGCCTCCCCGCCGGTAAGCTATGTCTTCGGCGTTGGGGTCTCCCACGGCTCCACTCCAGGAACCACCGTCCTGGCGACCGTCGGTGACGGCATCTCGTCCCTCCTCCAGCAACTTCCAGAACTCGTCCAGGTTACCGGCCCCAGGAAAACGACAGGCCATGCCGACAACCGCGATTCCGTCATCCACGGTCCTGGTCGGCTGCCTCTGTTCCGTTGCCTCCGGTTCCGGTATTGCCGGGGCATCGTTACTTTCCTGGATTTGCCCAAGCTCTTCTGCCAGGTGGCGGGCCAGGCTGGCAATGTTCGGGTAGTCAAACACCACGGTGTTGGAGGCAGTGTACTGACCGGCAAAGGCCCGATTGAGCCGGTTGCGCAGCTCCACCGCCATCAGTGAGTCCATGCCCAGGTCGAAGAAGCCTATCGTTGGTGAGGGCGCGGAGGACAGCCTCAACACGGCCTGGACCTGCTGCTGGAGAAAAGAGGTAAGGACATCCTGGGGGCCAGCAGAGGGAACGCCCCGAAGCTGGGTGAGGAGGTCTTCCGACGTACCTGGGTCTGTGGCCTCCTGGCCACCGCCGGAGGAAAGCAGGTCTTCCAGGAAGGAAGGGCGGGTTTCCACTGCGTCTTCGAACACGGACCAGTCCATGGACATAACCACGGAATTGGTGGTGTCGTGGCACACCAGCTTTTCCAGAGCGCGCAGGCCCTGCTGGGGGGTGAACCAGCGGCCGCCGAGGGCAGACCGCCGCCTTTCGATTCGCTCGCGCTGTTCCGCGGCTTCGCCGATTTCCGACCAGGCTCCCCAGGCGATGGCCTGGCCGGGCAGGCCCAGGGCGCGGCGGTGGCCGGCCAGCTGGTCCAGGAATGCATTGGCCGCGGCATGGTTCGCCTGGCCCGGGTTGCCCATTACGCCCACCCGGCTGGAGAAGAGGACAAACAGGTCCAGGTCGCGATGCAAGGTGGCGCGGTGAAGGTGCCAGGCTCCCATGATCTTTGGCCTCAGCACCTGGTCGAAGCTCTCCCAGGTCTGGTTGGTCAGGGCGGCGTCCGACAGCACACCCACGCTGTGGATGACCCCGGCCAGGGGCGGCAGGTTCGCGTCAATGCGGGCCAGCATGGCGTCGATGGCCGCCGTGTCCGTCACATCCGCCAGTTCAACCTCAACCCTTACCCCCCGTTGGCGCAACTCCTCAATGGCCGTAACGGCCTCGGGGTCAGGGGAACGGCGGCCGTTAAGCACTATGGTTCCGGCGCCGTGGTCGGCCAGCCAGCCGGCAACGGCGCATCCGATGCCACCCAGCCCTCCGGTTACCAGGTAGGAGCGGTCTTCCCGTAGTCCGCCTCGCACCAGGGGCTGGTTGGTAAGGACGATCTTTCCGATGTGACGGGCCGAGCGCATGAAGCTCAGGGCGGCGCCGGCCTGGGCCATTGGCCACCGGCTGTGAATAAGAGGTTCCAACTCGCCCTTTGCAACCCTCTCCATTATCTCCCGCAGCGCCACGCCCACGAGCTCGGGCTCGGTCTTCTTCAGGACATCCAGTTCCAGGATGGAGTAGGACACGTCGGGGCGTACCGCCGCCATCTCCTCGTGGGTGAGGATATCCCTCCTGGCCAGCTCGACGAAGCGGCCGCCCCGGGCCAGGCAGGACAGGCTGGCGTCGATGAATCCCTCGCTGGTGAGGCTGTTCAGCACCACGTCAACACCCGCGCCTCCGGTGGCTGCCAGGATTTCTTCGCCGAACCGGGTCTGGCGGCTGTCGAATATGTGCTCCACGCCCAGGGAGCGGAGATATGCCTGCTTGGGGGCGCTGGCGGTGGCATATACCTCTGCCCCGGCTGCCTGGGCCAGTTGAATGGCGGCCAGCCCAACGCCGCCGGCGCCGGCGTGGATGAGCACCCGGTCGCCGGCCTTCAACCCCGCCATCTGGTAGGACAGGAGGGCGGACACGAAGGCGCTGGGGATGGTGGCGAGACCGGACACGGGAATGGCCTCCGGCGCCGGGGCCACCAGTTCCTCGTGGGTAACCATTTCCGGGGCAAAGGCGCCGAAACCGAGACCTACCACGTGGTCGCCGACGGACACACTTGAGACCTGGGAACCGACGGCCATTACATAGCCGCATAATTCCCGTCCCAGGTCGCCTTCCTCGATAAAGCCCAGGGACCTGAAGACGTCCCAGAAGTTAATACCGGCCGCCTCGACCGCCGCTCTTACTTCCCTGGGTTCCAGGGGCCGGGCCGGGAGCAGCTTGACCTCGGGCAGATCGAAGACGCCGCCCCGGTTGGGCGCCAGCACCCACTCCGTCTCTTCGGGGAGGTCCAGCCGCCCGGATTCCTCGGCTCCGGCGGCAAACCGGACCAGGCGCGCCGCCTGACGACGTCCTAATCGGTAGGCAATGTGGTTTTCCTCATCGGGGTAGAGCAGTTCGCTGGCGAGGGCGGACACCGGTGCGGCGGAGGCGGGGTCCAGATCCACCATGCGGGGCTGCAAATGGGAAGCCTCCAGGGCTATCGCCTTGCCCATTCCCCACAATATGGAGCCGGCCAGTTCTCCGGCATGCTCCCGTTCCAATACCTGGGCGCCCCGGGTAACGAACCACACCCCCTTTTCGGGCGTCGCGTCCGTGTCCAGTAGCGCCTGGACCAGCGCCAGGGCGCTTGCCCCCGCACGGCTTACATCCTCGTCGAGCTCAGCGGTGGTTGACCAGTTGCCATGACCTCCCAGGCTCTGAAGGTGGACCACGCCGCTGAGGGGCACACCCTCAGGCAGTTCTCCGAGCAGGGAACGCCAGTCCTCGCTGCTGGCCGGGTCTATGGCTATTTCCTTGATGCCCTGGTCAGGGAGACTTACGGCTGCCGAAGTATCTTCCTTGACGCCGGCCAGCAGGACGGCCTGGTTTCTGGTTGCCAGCTCGGCGGCCAGTTCACCGGCTTCGCCATTGCGGTTGCCCAGGATGACCCACAGGCCCCGGGTCTCCTTGACCAGCGCGGGACCCTGCGCCACGATTACGCCCTTGTCCAGGGACTCGTACGGTACGGAATCGTCCACGCCCAATACCTGGGCATCCTCGAATCCCGAGTCGGTGAGGGCCTGACGCCAGATGGCCGGGGTAGCCAGGGCGTGGTGGGGGCGGTAAGAGTCGGCGAAGCGCCACCAGCCGTCCAGCTGGCCAAAGGTGAGGTCCATCCAGCCCAGCCCGCGCAGGTTTTCCAGGGCCACCAACTGGCCTGACGGGGCCAGCAGGTCACGGCAATGGCCCAGGGTTTCGCTCAGGTATTGGGTGGCGTGCAGCACGTTGGAGGCGATGATCAGGTCATACCCGTGGGCGTTGAAACCCTGGGAGACAGGGTCCTTTTCGATGTCCAGCGGACGGTATTCAATGCCCTGGTTGCCGAATCGCTCTTCGGCCTCCGCAAAGAAACCGGCGGATATGTCAGTGTAGGTGTAGTCGAACCTCCCTTCGGGAAGCTCCGGCAGCACGGAGGCGGTCGCGGACCCGGTGCCGGCACCAACCTCCAAAACCCGCAGGCGCCGGTCGTCAGGCAGGTTGGCCAACAGGGCGCGGACGGTGTCGGCCAGCAGCCCGTTGGCGGCCCGGGCCACGGGCGCTTTAAGGTACAGGTCGGCGGCGGTGGGTTCGCCGCTGCTGAAGAGCAGGGTCAGAGGGTCCTGCTCACCGCGAAGCACGTCCACCAGGGCGGCGGCCGACCGGCGGAAGAGGCCGATTTCCGTCAAGCCGTGGGAATACCTGGCAATCATTTCCTGGTCGAAGTTGGCGGGATCCCGGGGAAGGGTTTCCGGCAAGGAGTCCCGGTCTCCCACCAGGACGGTAAAGCCCCGGTCGTCCTCTTCAACCACGCCGGAGCGGGCCAGCATTTCCAGCAGCCGCCGGAACAGGCGCCGGTGCTCCGGCAGAACATCTAGCCGTTGCCTCAGATCCTCGGCATCCACCGTCTCCCCTGGAACCCGCTGCCACCCCAGTTTTTCCAGGGTGAGGAGGGCATAGGCGTGGGACCATCTTTCCAGGTCGGCCAGCAGGGAGTTCCTGTCCGTGGGAGCAACCCCGGCCTCGGCGAGGTAGTCGGGAAAGAGCCTGGTTCCGGCCGCCACGGTGGATGGGGACGGGAGGAAATCCGCAGGTTTCAGCGCCGATTCCAGGGGCCGGTCCCGCCAGATGACCTCGTAAAGGAGGTCGTCTATACCTTCGGCTCCTTCCACTGCCGCAAGGAGCGCCGCCTGGGTGGCCTGTTTTACCGTGTAGCCGGTGAGTCCACCGATGAGCGCCCCTTCTAGGTCATAAATGCGGATTTCTCCGCTCAGCGCTTCCGGATGTTCGTCAGATTCAGGGTCGGAAACCTTGCTGGATTCACTCATCCGCACGTGGCAGACCACCCGGTCCGGGAGCCTTCCGGCCAGCCACATCCTTTCCCAGCCAAAGGGCAGGTAGGTCGGCTCGTCCGGAGAGCCGGTCATATTACGGGCCATCCCCACCACCTGGAAGCAGCCGTCCAGGACCAGCGGGTGTATTTCCAGGTCGTTGCGGCCCGCGACTTCCGGCAAGGATACCTCTCCAAGGGCCTCGCCGGGACCGGTCCAGACCCGGCCCAGGGTGCGGAAGGCCGGACCCAGGTCAATGCTGGTGGCGGCCTTGGCGCGGTAGTAGGCGGGCACGTCTGCCGGGGCAAGGCGGGACTTCAGGTCATCCAGGTCCACCCGCTGGCCCGCTTCCGGAAATGTGGCGTTCGAGACAACGCGGCACTCCACGTGCAGCGTCCAGCCGCTTTCCGGACCGCGGCTGTAAATCTGAACCCGGCGTTCCGAACCTTCGCCCGAATCTTCCAGGAACGCCTGCAGCTTTCTGCCCATGGTATAGGCGGCTTCTTCCGAGTCCTGCTCCGCGAAGACCAGCGGGCTATGCAACTGGATGTCGTCCAATACCACGGGGGAGTCGCCTTCGAGCAGCGATGCAGTGGCGGCCATGGCCCCGTAGAGGGCGCCGGGGGCCACCAGGCGACCGAACACCCGGTGGTCCTTCAGCCAGTCCGGGTCGGAAGGAAAAACCTCCGTCTCAAACACAATTTCTCCCCGAGCGGAATCCCGGCGGTCACCCAGCAGGGGATGCCCTCCGCCGGTCCGCCGTTGCCTGGCGCCCTGCAGCCAGTAACGTTCGCGCTGGAAGGGATAACCGGGCAGGGACAAACGACGGCGTTCCTCACCGGCGAACAGGCCCTCGAAAGCAATGTCCAGGCCGGCTTCGTAGGCCTGTGCCACCGCATCGAGGAAGCTGCTCTCCGGCTCCGGCGTGGAGCCGTCCCGGGGCGGGCGACGGAGGCTGGCAAGGGCAGCCGGTCCCCCGTCCTGCCGTCGGTCTCCAGAAGCTTCCGGCCAGGCCTGCATAGACATGGGCCCCAGCACCGAATGAGGCCCAAGCTCGATTACCAAATCTATTCCCATTTCGGCCAGCGCGCCGACACCTGCGGCGAAGGCCACCTGCTGCCGGGCATGCTGCTTCCAGTAGGCCCCGTCCATAGGCATGGAGGGTTCCACCTGCCTGCCCGTCAGGTTGCTGACCAGGGGAATCGAAGGGTGGTGTATGGCAACCCCGTCCAGGGCGGCTTCCAAACCGTCCAGGGCCGGGTCCAGCAGGGCGCTGTGGAAGCCCCAGGAGGTATTCAACCGGATGGCCCGGATGCCCTCTGCCTCAAAAAGACGGGAAACAGCCTCGATGTCTTCGAAGGGTCCGCTGACCACCTGTTGCGGTCCGTTGTCGGCCGAGACGCTCAGGCCAACACCGTTGGAGGCGGCGTTAACCCGTTCGACGGCCTCTGCCACCGTGGATTTGGGGGCGAAGACCGCGGCCATGGCGCCCGGTTCGGTGGCTGACAGTAGGGAGCCCCGGGCCACGGCAAACCGCATGCCGTCCTGGAGGCTGAAGACGCCGGCCGCCTGGGCCGCCGCCAGTTCGCCGACGCTGTGACCCATGACTGCCATGGGCCGTACTCCCACGCTTTTCCACAGGGCGGCAAGGGCGCACTCCAGCGCGTAGAGGGCCGGCTGTTCCCATGCCGTGTCGGACAGTTCCCCAGCGGTCTCGTCGCGGCCGAACATGACGTCCAGCAGGGAAACGCCCCTGGCCTCCCTTACTACCCTGTCGCATTCGTCCATGACGGCCCGGGCAACGGGTTCAGTCTCGAAGAGGGCCTTCCCCATGCCTGCCCATTGGCTTCCCTGCCCGGTGTAGAGGAACGCCACCCTGTTTGCCCGAGGCGGTTCCTCAATCTGGCCGGCTTCGGCCAGCGCCCTGAGTCCTTCCCGAAGCGACCGCTCATCTTGAAAGACGACGCCGGAGCGATGGTCGAAATGGCTGCGGCCAATGCCAACCGTCCATGCCATGTCCGACAGCATTTCGGGAATATTCAAACCAGCTTTGGATAGTTCTGAACCCTCTTCGTCGAGCCAGGCCAGGTAGCGCTGGGCAAGCTCCCGCAGTGCGTCCCCGGACTTGCCCGACAGCGGCAGCATTCGCCTGGGACGCGGGGAAACCTCGGCCTTTGGCGGATACTGCAGGGCAAGGGCTTCCGGCAGCTTGACTTCTACGCTCTTGGCAGGTCCCGGGTATGAAAGCTCTCGGCCATTACCCGGCCCGTCGGAGACGTGCTGCCCCACCACAATGTGGGAGTTGGTGCCGGAAATGCCGAAGGAATTGACTCCGACCATGCGTGGACGCTGGCGGTCGTCGGGCCAGGCAACGGTTTCCGTTGGCACCAGCAAGGGCAGGCCTTCCCAGTCCAGGCCGGGATGGGGGTCACGGAAATGCAGGTGTCTGGGTATCACGCCCTGGCTTACCACCAGGGCTGCCTTCATCAGCCCGGCGATACCTGCTGCCGATTCCAGGTGTCCCACGTTTGTCTTGACCGAAGCAATAATCACCGGCTCGCTGGCGTTCCCACCCTGGCCATAGACGGCGTTCACGGCGTTGAGTTCAATGAGGTCGCCAACAGTTGTGCCGGTCCCGTGGGCCTCAATGAAGTCGACCTCCAACGGGCCAACGCCCGCGTCGGCCAGGGCCGCTTCCATCACCTGCTCCAGCCCCGGCGTGTTGGGAACGGTCAGGCCCACGCCCGTTCCGCCGTGGTTTACGGCCGCGCCCCGAATGACGGCCCAGATCCGGTCGCCGTCGGCCTCCGCCTCGCTGAGCCGTTTCAGGATGACCACGCCGCAGCCCTCGCCCCTCACGTAGCCGTTGGCGGAAGCGTCGAAGGCCTTGCATTGGCCGTCGGGCGACAGCATCATCGCGTCGGCGCGCAGTTCGTAGATACGTCCGTTCAGAATGGCCTGGACGCCGCCGGCAATGGCCAGGTCCGCCTTGCCCTGCTGAAGGTCCGCCACGGCATCATGCACGGAAACCAGGGATGATGCGCAGGCGGCATCAACCGCCTTCGCCGGCCCCATCAGGCCCAACACAAAGGAAACCCGCCCACTGGTCCCGTTCAAATTGGTGCCGCTCAGGGCATAGAGGCAGGCGGCCGCCTCGGCCGGCTTGCTGGAATCCACCACCAGCATCCGGTACTCGTCATTGCTGATTCCGGTATAGACGCCGGTGCGACTTCCTCGCAGGCGCGCGGGGTCAATGCCGGCATCTTCCAGGGCCTGCCAGCTTACCTCCAGCATCATGCGTTGCTGGGGGTCCAGCAGTTCGGCCTCGACCGGGGAGATGCGGAAGAATGAGGCATCGAACTGGTCGAGGTCGTCCACGAAGGCGCCAAAGCGGCAGGCCTGGTTCTGGACCTGGCTCTCGCCGAAAAGCTCGCCCATGCGACCCACGCCGGAATTGGGGTCAGCTTCGGTGACGGAGTTTCCGCCCTCCACCAGCAGACGCCAGAAGGATTTCAGGTCCGGAGCTCCCGGGAACCGGCACGCCATCCCCACAATTGCTATGGGCTCGCCGCCCGCCGGGAACCTCTGTGACCCGCCACCGGAAACTGAGTTCGATTTGCTAGCCATCTGTCGTTTCTCCTGCACTGGGCTCTGTTGCTCCGGCGGCCAGGCCAGTGAAAAGTTGCGATGGGAGCCAACCAGGATGCGAGTTGATGGGGCATACCCATCACGGTCAGGTGATGCCTTCCGCAGATAACGGCCACCTCCCGGCCATCATTGGTATGCCCTGGGAATAAGCGCAGGTCCCGCCGACCGGAGGGTGCTGAGTGTCCAGCTTGGAATTTACCCGGAAACCCGGCGGAGGGAGGGCTTTCAACACCCGGTGGCTGGAGCAGCCGGGCAGAACGGGACATCGTACCGGAAGCTGCTCTCTGGCAGGCAGATCCTGTCTCCACACTGCTCGCAATTCCCTTAAAGCCGCGACCCTTGCCATTACTGGAAGTGGCTCGCAATAGACTATTGGTGGTTTATGCCTGTATCTGCCTGGCTATCAGAAGTAACCAATACTCGGCAACAACACTGACGGTCTTCGGAAATCATACGTCACCATGTGTCATCAATACGGGCTTCTTCCACCCCAATATTGTGAGGTTATATAACAATATTGGCAAATCGGGATATTATCAGGGCAATCGCGTCTTAACTTCGAAGGACCTTCAGGAGGTAATCTTCCCGCCAACCGGCTTGCAGGCGTTTGCCCTGGATTCCCACTTTCAGGCTGGTTTCCCGCTTGAGCATGTTGTGGGAGATGTTCCGCAGGGTCGCCAGGTTCTGGGGGGCATAGTCCTTGCGTACTCGGCATTGGTCTTCTCGGAAGGTTACGTCCAGGCTCCAGTGCAGGGAGTTCTCAATACTCCAGTGGGCCCGGACCGCGGCCAGCAATTGTTCTGCCGTGGCATCCAGGCTAGTGATGAAGTAGCGGGGTTGCACCGTGATGCCCGTCTCCGCTTCCCGTCGCCCCACCACCTTGACCACCGAGCGCAGCCCGGGCCACTCTTTACCGGTGCTCAGATAGTCCAGACACTCAGGGTCGCTGATGGCCCAGCACTCCCTTCGCTCCTGGCGCCCGTGGTTCTTGTTCAAGGTAGTGGCATAGTCATAG
>JAJEDS010000249.1 GCA_022821365.1 Dehalococcoidia bacterium
GGTGACTTAATCGTAGAACATCAACATCCGCCGCAGGAACTCTAGCCCAAGCAAAACCTGTTGTCTAGCCCCCGTAGATAATAGCCAGCAAGGCCACTGCATTCTGTCCGGCATGGGCAATTACCGGCGGCCACAGGGAACCGGTAACGTGGTACAGGGCGGCCAGCAGCAGGCCGGTGAGGAAAATGGGCACGAGTACACCGGGGTGAAGGTGAAACAGGGAAAATATAATGGCGCTGCCCACTGCGGCGCCCACTACGCCCCATCTGGCAACCAGGCCAGGCATCACAAAGCCCCTGAAGAAGATCTCTTCCGTCAGGGGCGTCCATCCTGCCAGCGCCTC
This sequence comes from Dehalococcoidia bacterium, assembly GCA_022821365.1. GTDB lineage: Bacteria > Chloroflexota > Dehalococcoidia > Lucifugimonadales > UBA3495 > Bin22. The sequence continues at coordinate 344 of JAJEDS010000249.1, forward strand.
AAAGGTCAGCACCACGGCGTAGCCATTGAAAACAACCTCTCTCGGCACGTCGGGGGGCAGCAGCAAGTCTATTCCCAGGGGTTTCATCGCCAGGGCGTACAGGGCAGTGAAGCCGATGCTGACTGACAGCGCCGCTCCCGCCAGGAACAGGGCCAGCGGCCACGAGGTTCGTGGACGGCGAAGACCAATCGTAGCCAGGGACAATCGACCCTGGTACTGGCCCAGCAGCCAGACCGTGCCCAGAATGACCAGCCCAATGGCATGACTGCCCAGCCACGCTCCCCAGGCCAGGCCGGCCCCCAGTCGTTCCAGGATCACCGTACCGCCACTGATGACCAAGAAAGCGATGCCCACCAGGGCCAGGCCCAGAATCACTTGCCCGCCCTGCCACGTTACCGTCAGTCCACCTTCGGAACCTGGACACCCAGCGTCCATTCGCTCCCTGAGAGATTGCAAGTCCCGTCCACAAAGCGGGCAAAAGGCCACTATCTGGTCAAGACGGGTGGCGCAGCCTGGGCAAAACAAATGGGGCCTCCTAGAATACGACAGTCCGACAGCTCTAAATTGCCACGCTGGGAGCATTTCTCCCCTGCTGGAATGCGGCAAACAATACTGGTCAACCACACTACCATAATGGCCCATTCTGCATAAAGTCCGAAAATGCGTAGAGGGTCCCTGAATTGCGGGTGGTGGCTGCCAGGAACCCTGTATCTCAGAAACCAGAGTCGCCATTCGAGGGTGAACAACCGCCTAAGCGAATTGCCATACTGGACATTACCGCCGATAATAGCCGGTGCAAGCCCGGCTACATACCTTCCGCAAAGTTTGCTCGAGTTGGGCTGCGCCTGGTTCCCACAGGAGGTGACTGAATTGGATTCCGGCAACGGCATCGATCGACAAACATTTGATTTCCTGGCCCGGGCTGCGGGCCTGAACGTTGACGATCCCCATATGGATGAACTTTTTCCCTATGTCCAGAATGCTCTGGCAGCCAACCAAGGGCTCAGAAATATCGACACCAACGGGTTCGAACCTGACGCCAGCTTCGACCCCGCTCACTTCTACCAGGATTAAGGGAGTAGGCCATGGACCCGCTGGAAATTTGCTACATGAGCGCGGGAGAATTATCCCGCCTTATCCGGGACCGGCAAGTCTCGCCCGTAGAGGTGATAGACGCGCACCTGGCCAGGATAGAGGCAACCGAGCCGACCCTGAATTCCTTCATAACCCTGCTGCCGGACCACGCCAGGGAGGCTGCCCGGCGGGCCGAGGCCCAGATACTGGCAGGCAACTACCGGGGCCCCCTCCACGGCATTCCCGTGGGGCTGAAGGACCTGTTCAACACCGCCGGTGTGAGGACCACCTCCGGATCGCGAATCCTGGACAACTTCATACCGAAGGAAGATTGCACTGTAGCGGCCCGGTTTCAGCAGGCGGGAGCCATACTGCTGGGCAAGCTGAACATGCACCAGTTCGCTTACGGCCCCACCGGCGAGAACTTCGACTACGGCCACATGCACAATCCCTGGAACCCTGAATTGGTGACCGGCGGGTCCAGCGGCGGCTCGGGGTCGGCGGCGGCAGCCGGCCAATGCACCATAACCATGGGAAGCGATACCGGCGGGTCCGTGCGGATACCCGCCGCGCTGTGCGGCATCGTCGGCCTCAAGCCCACCTATGGGCTGGTCAGCAGGGCGGGCCTCACCCCCCTGTCCTGGTGCCTGGACCATCCTGGCCCCATGGTTCGCACGGTGGAAGATGCCGCCATCACAATGAACACCATCGCTGGCCACGACCCGTCGGACCCGGCCACAGCAACTCGGTCAATACCGGATTACACGGCAGCCTTGACCGGGTCGGTTGAAGGCCTGCGCATTGGAGTAGTCAAGGAGTACTTTGAAGCTCCCCTGGATTCCGAAGTGGAGACAACGGTGCGCGCCGCTATTGCCCAACTTTCGGAGATGGGGGCGACTGTAACCGAAGTTTCGATGCCCATGTTCGCCGACGCCCAGGCCATTTCCGGCACCATCCTGATGTCGGAGGCGGCGGCCTATCACCGCGAATTGCTGGCAAACGACGGCGACAAGCTGACCCCTTCAGTCCGTCTGCGGCTGGAAGCGGGATTATTCGTCACCGCCGCCGACTACCTCAAGGCCCAGCAGGCCCGGGCCCGGTTCAACTACGAAATGTCCCAGCTCTTCCAGAACGTGGACCTGCTGGCAGGCCCCAGCGAACCCATAACCGCGCCGCCAATACTGGCTGCAGAGGTCTCCATTGGCAACCGAACCGTGGGAACCGTTGGCGCCCTGACCCAGTACACCCGCCCTTACAATATCAGCGGGACGCCCGCGGTCTCCGTCCCCTGCGGCTTCTCCCAGGCGGGTATGCCCATCGGCCTGCAACTGGCCGGCCGCGCCTTTGACGAGGCCACAGTGCTGCGGGCTGCCCATGCCTACGAACAGTCAACTGACTGGCGCCGGCAGCGTCCGCCGGTCTAGCGACGGAGCGGCCACCCAACCAATGTGCGAGTCTCCAAATCAGCCCTTGAGGCCCGTCCCTTGAGCGAAATAAACGCCGTAACGTTTGATCTCTGGCAGACTCTTCTGCTGGACAATCCCGAGCAGGGCAGAATAAGAACCCGCGCCAGGTTAGAGGGAACTCAGGACCTGTTGACCCGGGTCGGGGAAAACTTTTCCCTTGAGCAGATCGAGCAGGCCTATCGGGACGGAGTCCGGCGCTGCCAGGAAATCAGGGACGCCCACCGGGACGTTACGTTCCTGCAGCAGGTCCAGATTTTCGTTAATTTCATCAGCCCGCGCCTGGTGGAGAGGATTCCCAACTCTACCTTTCACGACGTTGCCGCCTGCTATTCGGATTCGTTCTTTGACCATCCGCCAGGTCCTCACCCGGAGGGCGTTAGAGTGCTTCAGAAGGTAAAAGAGATGGGACTCCGCCTGGGCATGATTTCCAATACGGGAATGACGCCCGGCGTTTCCTTCCGCCGATTCCTTTCGGAACACGGAATGCTGGACTACTTTGACGTCTTGACCTTTTCCGACGAGGTGGGTTTCTCCAAGCCCGCCTGCGAGATATTCAACCTTACGCTGGAGGAACTGGGTTCATCACCCGACCAGGCTATCCACGTTGGCGACCACATTTTCAACGATGTCGCCGCCGCCAAGGCTTGTGGCCTTCGAACTGTCTGGATCGAAGGATTTTACGAAAGGCCAAATCACGACGACCCTGCCACCGAGCCGGACATCAGCGTCGCCACCCTGGGCGAAGTTCCGGACGCCATAACAAAGTTGCGTGTTCAATCCACCGAGCGCCAATACTGAGTGCTTTGGCCCTTTCTAAACCC
>JAJEDS010000220.1 GCA_022821365.1 Dehalococcoidia bacterium
CGCCGAAAAGGAACCGCTCCCCAATCCACTCCAGGTGGTCCGGCGCGTCGCCCGCGAGGGCCACGTCCTGAAGACCTACATGAACCTGAACCGGTACGTCCAGCGGTGCATTGACGAGGGAAGGTCTCTGGAAGCCCCGCAGATCGTCCTGGCCCTGCTCCCCTGGGCCTGGGACCACCGCTACGACGACATCCTCTACGGCGAAATCCCCGCGTAACCGGCGAAGGCTCTCGTAGGGGCGGTCCTCTGTGTCCTTCGTGGACAGGAAAGAGAGAACAGCGAATACTGAAACGCGATTGCCCTGCAGATGACCACTAATGGCTTGACCACGGCATTCGGGCTGACATTGGGCCTAATGGAAAGACCGACAACCTAAGGGAAAGACCTCGGCTATTAGTGCAGATTAGTGCCCAATCGTGCATTGAAACTACAACTGCACCAGCCTCGCATCCGAAATATGGGGCAGGGCCTTGATTTCTTCCAGCACATGATTGGGCATGGGGTCGTCCAGGCCCAGGACCATCATGGCCTGGCCCCGCAGGTTCAGGCGGCCCACTTCCATGAAGCTGATGTTGATGTTGTGGCGGCCAGCGATGGTCCCCACCGCACCGACGGAACCGGGCTGGTCCCGGTTGTCCACGAACAGCATATAGGGGGCCGACGGCGGCAGGTCCAGCCAGTAGTCGTTGACCTTTACGATGTGGGGTTCATTGCGCAGCGACGTGCCCGCCAGGGTGAAGTCGCCGCTGCTGGTGGTCAGGGTAACGGTGATCAGGCTGGCGTATTCATGGGCCTCGGAGTACTTGTGCTCCGTTACGCTCAGCCCCCGCTGCTGGGCCAGCACCGGCGCGTTGATCAGGTTTACCTGCTCCGACGAAATGGGTGTCAGGACCCCGGCCAGCACCGCCGACTTGAGCATGACGGTATCGTGCTGGGCGATTTCCCCCTCGTAGGAGATGTTGACGCCGACGAACTGGTTCTGGGCCAGGTGGGTCAGCAGCTTTCCCAGCAGAGTTCCCACCGGGATGAAGGGCGACAGCAATTCGTGGGCCTCGGACGCCATGAAGGGGGCATTCACCGTGTTGCGGGCGGGCCTACCCTCCAGTACCGCCAGCACCTGCTCCGCCGCCTCGATGGCCACCTCCCGCTGGGCCTCCTGGGTGGACGCGCCCAGGTGGGGAGTGGCCATCACCCGGGGATGGCTCACCAGGTCCCGGTTCTGGGGCGGTTCCTGCACGAAAACGTCCAGGGCAACGCCGGCCAGGCGTTCCGCTTCCAGGGCTTCCAGCAGGGCCCCCTCGTCAATCAGCTCGCCCCGGGCCACGTTGATCAGGCGGGCGTCGGGCTTCATCAGGGCCAGTTCCCTCGCCCCGATCAGGTTGGCGGTGGACGGTGTGAGCGGCGTGTGCAGCGTAACAAAGTCCGACCTGGTCAGCAGGTCGTCTAGGGGCAGCAGCTCCGCGCCCAGGCGGCGGGCATAGTCGGCGCCGACGAAGGGGTCGTAGGCCAGCAGGTGCATTCCGAAACTGGCGGCGCGGCGGGCCACCTCGGAACCCACTCGGCCCAGGCCAACCACGCCCAGGTACTTGTTGCGCACCTCGATGCCCATGAACGCGCTGCGCCGCCATTCGCCATCCTTCAGCGACTGGTACGCCTGGGGAATGTTGCGTGCCAGGGCCAGCATCAGCGCCAGGGAGTGCTCGGCGGCGGCCACCGTGTTGCCGATGGGGGCGTTGACCACCGCAATGCCCGCGCTGGTGGCGGCGTTCAGGTCAATATTGTCGACACCAATTCCGGCCCGGGCGATTACTTTCAGGTTCTGCCCGGCCTCGATTACTTTGGGAATTACCTTGGTCTCGCTGCGGACTACCAGGGCGTCATAACTTTCAATGGTCTCAATCAGTTCCTCGGGTTTCAGGCCCGTCTTCACCTTAACGTCGGTGCGGGTATTCAGCAGTTCAATCCCCTCGGGGGCTATGGGGTCAGAAACTAAAACTCTTGGCATATAAACTAACCTGTCCTTCCCAATTGATATGGGCCAATAATACACCAACCGGGCCTGGCAGGTGTTAACGGGAAGTAAAGGCATCGGTGTGGCCAAATACGATGATGGCTAAATACATCTACGAATTGCAGAATAATGTTTGAAAACCGTAGGGGCGGGTTTCAAACCCGCCCCTACCGGCTAAAGACAATTGGGCAGCGACACTACAGCTTATGGCCGACTTCTGGACAGTCTAAGGTAATTGCCGGCCTAAAACTCAATCCCCGCCGCGGCGGCCACCGTGGGCACGTCCTTGTCGCCCCGGCCGCTCAGGCACATCAGGATGACCTTGTCGGACGGCAAGCGGCGGGCCATTTCGGCCACGTGATACACGGCGTGGGACGGTTCCAGCGCGGGGATGATTCCCTCGGTGCGGGAAAGCAGGTGGAAGCCCTCCAGGGCCTGGGCGTCGGTAACAGAAGTGTATTCGGCCCTGTTTGCGTCCTTCAGGTAGCTGTGTTCCGGGCCCACGCCGGGGTAGTCCAGCCCCGCGGAAATGCTGTGAGTCTCGTGTACCTGCCCGTGCTGGTCCTGCAGCAGGTAGGACATGGAACCGTGCAATACCCCGGGCCGCCCTGCGGTAAGCGTGGCCGAATGGTGGCCGGTTTCTATACCCTCGCCACCGGCCTCCACGCCCACCAGGGACACTTCCTCATCGCCGATGAACTCGTAGAAGGTCCCGATGGCGTTGCTGCCGCCGCCCACGCAGGCCACCACGTAGTCGGGCAAGCGACCCTCGGCTTCGATAATCTGGGCCCGGGCCTCCCTGCTGATTACCGATTGGAAGTCCCGCACCAGCATGGGGTAGGGATGGGGCCCCACCGCGCTGCCGATCAGGTAGTGGGTGGACTCCACGTTGGTAACCCAGTCGCGGATGGCCTCGTTGATGGCGTCCTTCAGGGTGCGAGTGCCCGACTCGACGGCGATGACCTCGGCTTCCAGCAGGCGCATGCGGAAGACGTTCAGGGCCTGGCGGCGGGTGTCTTCGGACCCCATGTACACGACGCACTGCAGGCCCAGCATGGCGCAGACGGTGGCGGTGGCAACGCCGTGCTGTCCCGCCCCGGTCTCGGCGATGATGCGTTCCTTGCCCATGTGTTTTGCCAGCAGGGCCTGGCCAAGGGCGTTGTTGATCTTGTGGGCACCGGTGTGGGCCAGGTCTTCCCTCTTCAGGTAGATTCTTGCTCCGCCGCAGTGGCGGGTAAGGTTCTCGGCGAAGTACAAGGACGTGGGACGTCCGGCGTAGTGGTGCAGCAGCGACGACAGGCCGCGCTGGAACTCTTCGTCCACCCTTGCGGCCCCGTAGGCCCCTTCCAGTTCCTCCAGGGCGGCCATCAGGGTGGCGGGGACGAACTTGCCCCCAAACTCGCCAAACCGGCCCCGGGCATCGGGCCAAACCGTAGGCTCACTGACGGTCATTGATAATAACCTCTCCTAATAAACATGGATGAACATGATATACAGGATTAGCTTCTCGCCATCTCAGAACTCGTTTTCTCCCTTGATTGACCAAGGGAGAAAAGAAAATCCTGTCCATCCATGTCTGAATTCACAAAGCGGCCCGGGCGTTGCGGATGAAGGCCCGGATTTTTTCTTCGTCTTGCTGGCCCCCGGTCTCCACGCCGCTGGATACATCAACACCCCAGGGGTTGACCTGTTGGACGGCCTGGGCGACGTTGTCCGGGGTAAGGCCCCCGGCCAGCAGGAAATCATAGCCCCGGCGGGAAAGCTGGGCCGCCACTTCCCAGTTGAAGCTCTGGCCCGTCCCGCCTTGCAGGCCCTCAACCAGGCGGTCCAGGGTAACGTAACAGCCGGCTTCCAGGTAATGCGCCATCCGCGCCTCAAATCCCCCACCGTTACCAGTGTCGCTCACGGTTTCCGATGCAGCGACGTGCAGTACCTTGATGATTTCCGCGCCTGTTCCATCCATAACCTCCCGGCAGTAATCGGGCGATTCCCGACCGCACAGTTGGGCCAGGTCCAGGCCGCAGGCGCTGATTGTGTCAATCACCTCGTCTATTGGCTGGTCGGCAAAGAGTCCAACCGCCCGGGGTGGGTCTGGTACCAGGGTTCGCAACTCACAGACAATGTCCGAGGCCGCCGCTACTTCCAGCCGCCGCCGCCGTTCCGGCACAAAAACCAGGCCAAAAAAGTCGGCGCCGGCCTCGGCGGCGGTGATGGCGTCCTCGGTTCGCCGGATGCCGCAAATCTTGGTGCGGATCATGGTCGGCTCGCCGCGGCGATGGGGGCGGTCAGTTCCCGCACCTTGGCCGCCGTGTCCGGGGCGGTCACCAGGGCCTCGCCCACCAGCACCGCGTTCACGCCCAGCCTCCCCAGGCGCTGCAGGTGCTCCTGCGTGAAGATGCCGCTCTCGCTGACGATTATCCTGTCGCCCGGCACCAGGGGCGCCAGGCCCTCGGTGGTAGCCAGGTCGGTATTGAAGGTGCGCAGGTCCCGGTTGTTGATGCCGACGATTTCGGCGCCCGCGTCCAGGGCTACCTGCAATTCGTCGTCGTCATGTACTTCCACCAGGGCATCCATGCCCAGTTCCCGGCCCAGTACCAGCAGTTCACCCAGTTGCGATGGGGACAGGATGGCAACTATCAGCAGGTAGGTGTCGGCGCCCATGGCCCGGGCTTCATAGACCTGGTAGGGATCGAAGATGAAGTCCTTGCGCAGCACCGGCGCGGCGGCGGATACGCCCGATTCCTTGATTGCGGACAGGTGTTCCGGTTCCCCCTGAAAGCGGGGGTCGGTCAGCACCGATATGGCCGACGCCCCGTTGCTGGCGTAGGTGGCGGCCAGGTGGACCGGGTCAAAGTCGGGACACAGCAGGCCCCGCGACGGCGAAGCCTTCTTCACCTCGGCTATCAGGCGCACGGCCCCGCCCCGCAAAGCGCCGGCCAAGCTCAAAGGCGCGGCACGCTGGGCTACCTGTTCTCGCACCGCCTCCATGGGAGCCGAGGCTTTGACCACGGCCAGTTCTTCCCGCTTTGCGGCAACTATCTCGTCAAGGATGTTAGGCATTTCAGGAAAAGGTGGCCTCCTCGTCTTTAACCAGGCTAATAACGGAACTGAGAATAAACTCCCTTGCCCCCTGGAATTCCCGCAACACGGGTCTGCCCTCTTCCGTAATGTGGGCAATAACTCCGGCCGATTCCTCTGCGTAGTCAAATGGCTCATCGGAAAGCCATACCCTGAGGATGTCAACATCTCTGCTGTATTTGATCTTCATATCTGCGTCCCTTAACAGACGTCAATTGAAGGGCAAAGGCTACCCGTCCATTATGCCCAGCACAATGGCGTTGAACAGCAGCGTGTACCCGCAGTTTTCGCAGGAGAGTACGATCAGGGGATAGGCTGGCCCAGTGTTGGGCATCCACCTTGACCCCTGGTTGATCTGCCGCATCTCCCCTATGGCATCTCCCATGAACCACCCCGTGTTGCCGCAGATGGCGCAGGACTTTTCTCCTATCCAGTTCTCTTCAATCCACCGGAGCGCCTGTTCTAATCTAGCTCTTCCTGCAGCGGCCATAGCTTTCGCCCTCGACAATCCAAACAGAATCTAACCGATCAACTCTTCGCTGCGCCCTGGCTTGCCTCCACCAGCGCGTCCACCCTGGCCAGGGCCGCGCCGCTGTCAATGGCTTCGGCCGCCATGGCAATTCCTTCCTCCAGGCTGGCGGCCTTGTCCGCGGCCACCAGGGCCGCGGCGCTGTTGATGAGCACCGCGTCCCGGATGGGGCCGCCTTCCCCCTGGAACAGGCGGCGCATGGTGGCGGCATTCTCCTCGGCGGCGCCCCCGTGCAGGTCTTCAGAGGATGCGGGAGCCAGGCCCGTATCCGCCAGGTCAATGGTCCAGGTGCTTACCTCGCCCGCCTTTACCTCCCAGACGGTGGATGGGCCCGACAGGCTGATCTCGTCCATGCCGTCGGCCCCGTGCACCACCAGGGCGTGCTGGATGTCCAGCAGACGCAAAGCATCAGCCATCAGACCGCCCAGCTGTTCATAGGCCACTCCCAGCAGCATGCACTGGGCGTGGGCGGGATTGGTCAGGGGCCCCAGGATGTTGAAGACAGTGCGGATGCCTATTTCTCTCCGCACGGGTCCGGCGTACCGCATGGAGGGATGGAAGGCGGGGGCAAACATGAAGCCCATTCCCGCCTGCTCAATGCACAGGGCTACGCCTTCGGGATTCAACTCCACCTTGACGCCCAGGGCTTCCAGCACGTCGGCGGCGCCGCAGGAACTGGAAGCGGCCCGGTTGCCGTGCTTGGCCACCCGCGCGCCGCAGGCCGCCGCCACGAAGGCCGAGGCGGTGGAAATGTTGAAAGTGTTCTTGCCGTCTCCGCCGGTGCCCACCACGTCCAGCAGGGGCCCCTCCACGTTGACCCTCAGGGCCTTCTCCCGCATCACCGCCGCCATGCCGGCGATTTCCTCGGTGCTCTCGCCCTTAAGCCGAAGGGCGGTCAGGAAGGCACCCAACTGGGCCGGGCTGGCCTCGCCCTCCATAATTTCCTCCATAACCTCGGTGGCCTGTTCCCTGGTAAGGGAGTGGCCGGAGACTACTATATCAATAGCTTCCCTGATCATTGGGAACAGTTCCTCCGGTAATGGCTACTTTTCTATTAACTCTATTAACCCTCATTGCAAATGTCGGAAAGAACGGCTTACTCCCCAGGCTCTTTATCAGAAGGTAATGGCGGCAGCATTTCGTCCACCGGCAACTCCAGGTCCGGCAGGGACACAGGCGTCAGCGTCTCGCCGCGATGATGGACGGTGTACTGGGCGTAACCGTCTGGGCCTGGCTCTGTGAATCTCTCAATGCAGTCTTCGGGCAGGTTCTTGACCCACGTTTCCGGCACCCCGGCGCGGCCGTAGATGTGGGCCTTGACGCCCCGGTCATACTCCAGGGAAGTATCCGCCACCTCTATAACCAGCAGCATGTCGGCGGGGGTGGGGTGGGCAGTGCCGTAGAAGTCACCCCGGTAGCGCAACAGTGCAACATCGGGCTCAAGTTCCGAACCGTCGCCCAATTGGACCGGGTTCTGGACGTGGACGATGAAACGGTCGTTATCCGGATGGGAAAACTGATGATTCAGACGGTTCACCTCCCCGGAATGTGCCGGGCCAACAGGCGGCATTACGATAATCTCCCCTTCAATCAGTTCCACCCGCTCATCAGGACCCAGAATGCCAACCTCGGCCATACGGTAGTATTCGGCCACCGTGAACTTGCGGGGTTTTGGCGTGTATGCGGCAGCCTCCCGAACCGCTGCGCCTGCCACCGGAACCTTTTCCTGCGTTGTCATTACGACACCTGCCCCTCAAGGGACCACCCTCGCTGGCCTTGAACAGTTAAGTGGATTGATAATAAGACGACTGGGCCGGTTATTCAAGGAAACGTATTTGAGGTCGGTCGTCCATCACCCGCTGAACGTGTCTTAAGGAATTGAGCTTTGACCGCTTTACGTCTCCCTCGCACTTTATGCGTGTAAGAGAAGAAAATCCCGCTATAATTAGAGGCGACTTTCGATACACCGAGGACGTGAACTATGCCTGCTATGGAAGCCGCCATTGAACGACGCATGAAACGCTGGCAGGACCAGCGCTGGCTGCTGGACGTGGTTATCCAGACCGTGGGAATCGAATGGGACCAGCGGCGCATCGGCTACACCCTGGGCCCCTGCGGCCCGGAAGCGGCCCCGGACTTCAACGGGGTTCGGGCGCGCACAAAGAGGTTCAACGACGCCAGCCGCGAGTTCCGGCGCGCCGCCGTCCGCCGCGAGAACAAGGCCCGCCAGCACGAGACCGATGGACACCTGGTTGCGGCGGGGGAAAGCTACTTCATCGCATCCCTGCTCTACGGCAGCGCCCAATGGCCCATCTTCGCCCATACCCCGGAAAACGATCGCCTGGGCGACAAGAAGGTGGAGTGTTACACCAGGTACACCCAATACGCCAACCACGAAATCCGCCGCGTTGATATTCCCTTCGGCGACAGCGCCATCCCCGCGTGGTTTCACCTGCCCAATGTGCCTTACAGCCAGGCCGCCACCAACGGCAACCGGGGCCAACTGCCCTGCGTTATGAGCATACCCGGCATGGACAGCTTCAAGGAGACGGGCGTGGCCCTGCACGGCGACCGTCTGCTGGAGCGTGGCATCTCCGTCCTGTCCATTGACGGCCCCGGCCAGAAGGAGGCCCTGCAGCGGGGCATCCACGTTACCGCCACTAACTGGATGGACGCCGGCCGCGCCGTCCTTGACTGGATGCGGGCCCAGCCGGAAATTGATCCGGACCGCATTGCCGTCAAGGGCACCAGCATGGGTTCCTTCTGGGGCACCCAGGTGGCGTCCATTGACGACCGCATCAAGGGCTGCGCGGTGCAGGCCGTGTGCCACGAGCCCGGAATGAACACCATCTTCAACGTGGCGTCTCCCACCTTCAAGCTGCGTTTCATGTACATGGCCGGCTACGAGGACGAGGACGAATTTGACCGGTTTGCCGAGACCATGACCCTGGAGGGCGTGGGCGAAAAGGTAACCTGCCCCTACCTGGTGCTGGCTGGCGAGGACGACCACCTGAGCCCCATAGAATGTACCTATGAACTGATGGATACCATCGCCGGCCCCAGGCAACTGGTGCTGTATGAAGGCGCTGACCACGGCCTGGGCGGGTCATCGTCGTCAGACCTGGGGCCCAATCCCCAGACATTCATTGCCGACTGGCTGCTGGACCGCCTCAACGGCAAGCCCATGGAGAGCCAGCACATATTGATTGACATGGCCGGCCAGCCACAGACAAGCAGCTTCGCCGACTACGTCAGGGCCATCTGAGACAATTCAAACATGGATGAAAAGGATATACAGGATTTTTTACAGCTTGCGACAATTGTTGGCAGTCCGAACTGTTTTACCATCGACCAACCTCATCCTGTATATCCTGTTCATCCATGTAAATGAAAGGTGAAATATGAGGGACAAGTTTGCCATTCGCGAGGAAGTCTGGACGGCCCTGGAGCAGGCCAGGGTGGTGCGGGGCCGCACCGTCCACGACAAGATCCCCGACTTCTACGGTTCCGGGGAAGCGGCGGAGCGGGTCTTTGACCTGGAGGTCTGGCAGCGGGCGCGGGTAATCAAGAGCAATCCGGACAAGGCCCAGCGGCCCCTGCGCCAGCAGGCTTTGGAGGAAGGCAAATTGCTCTACATGGCCGTTCCCCGCCTGCGCGATGAACGCTGCTTCGTGGAACTGGACCCCGCGGAAATGGCCTGCACCCCGGCCCAGGGCTCCACCATCAGTGGGGCATTCCGCCACGGCCGCCCCGTATTCGTGGAGGAAATGAAGCAGGTGGACCTGGTAATCTCCGGCTCAGTGGCGGTCAACCGCGAAGGAGTGCGGGTCGGCAAGGGGGGCGGTTACGCCGACCTGGAGTATGGCCTGGCCACCGCCGCCGGTATCGTAACGCCGGACATCCCTGTCATCACTACCATCCACCCGATGCAACTATTGTCCGAAGAACTGCCGCGCACAGACCACGATGTTCCGCTGGACTACGCCGTCACCCCCGACGAAGTTATCCGCTGCTCGGGCGACCTGCCCCATCCCAAGGGCATCTACTGGGAAGACCTGGACGAACGGAAAATCAAGGCTATTCCGTTATTGCAAAAACTTCGGGAAGGCTCTGCAGGTTAGCGGTGGGGCGCCGGAAGGCTTATACCGCCTGGTAGCCCTTTTCGCGGCCCACGGTTACTGACTTTAGCCGCTTTTGGCCTTGCAAATCACGCAGGGCCCTTTGCACCTGCGGGTCGCCGTAGCGGCGGAAGCGGTTCATCACCTTGCGGTGGGACTGGGGGTGGGCGCAGAATTCCCAGATGCTGTCGGCCAGGTCGTCGCCCGCGGCGGGCAGGGGTTTCAGGGTGGTAACCAGGGTGTGGCCCGGGTTGCCGTCTGCCGCCTCCCCGGTACGGTAGGAAAGCAGGCCGGCCTTGCTCTGCCGCTCCAGGTAGCTCCGCAGGCTGGTCTGCAGCCGTCCCCCTTGCCCGGTGGAACCGTAGCCATGCACCACTTCCAGCTGCACCCCGCCGTTGGGATGGCTGCGGGCCGCCCAATTGTAAAAGTCCCGAAACTCGGCCAGGGATTCGGCCCAGGTCTTGCCGTGCAGGTCCAGCGTGCGGGAAGGCATAAGGCGCAGCTACTCCGGCAGGTCGTCCAGGGATGGCAGCTCTTCCGCCGGGACCTGTTCCCGGGACGGCGGCTGCATCAGCAGGCTAAGGCGGCGGCGTTGTTCCCGGTTGAGGGAGGACGAGGGCATAGGATTTGGCCGGGTATCGCGGAGATCATCCAGCCTTTCAACCAGTCTCCTGGCGACATCGAGGCCCCCGCGGACTCGATTGGTTGGCAGCTCATATTCCAGGAGGTTGTTATGAAGCGATTCGATGATCCCGAAATCCGACGTCAAGGTCAAATCGCTCTCTTCATCACTAAGTTGGTCGTAAATCAGCCCTACCCGATAGTGATTAAAGTGGTTCCACCCCCGCAGTTCCCCATATCCCTTTGCTGCGTGGAAGACGGCCCTATAAGCCTTTTCCGAGGCCTGGATAGTATCGCCGCGCTCCAGTTGTTCCTGGGCATACTTCAGCAGCCGCTGGCTTATAAGGAAGTAGCGTTCTGACTTGTCATTGCGCGGTTGCCCTGTTTCCGGATTGGGGTTGGCCATAGTCATGGGAACTCGGCTCCGTGGGGGATTGGTTTAATGATAGCAGATGTACAAATACCGATGTAAATAATGGCCCTCTTTCGTCTGCCATAGGCGCCCTTTGCTATAATGAATTCCAGGTATAACCATGCCTGCGTTGCATCAGCAAGAAGGAATAACATGACCGAACCTGTGGTGGAAAGCGGAGAAACGGGCGGCGGCGAAAACTGGCCCATTCTGCGGGCCCAGCCCCGTACCTTCTTCAAGGCGCCCCTGTGCGCCAACCTGGACGAACTGGAGGCCGACGTGGCTTTCATCGGCATGCCCTTCGACCAGGGAACGCTGGGCCGGCCGGGGGCACGGTACGGCCCCGACGCCATCCGAGACGCGCCCCGCGCCTACTCCTACACCGACCCCTTTGGGCGCAATCAGCAGGCTGAGGGCTTCTACAACATCGAGGCCGGGGATGAACTGCTGCGGGGCGTTACCATGGCCGACTGCGGCAACATCACCACCATCCCCAGCAACGTACACCGCAACTTTGACAAGTTGACCGAGGCAGTGGAGAAGGTGGTGGAGCGGGGTTCCTTCCCCGTGGTGGTGGGCGGCGACCACGCCATCACCTACCCCGTGGTGCGGGGCCTTAGCAGGTTCGCGCCCCTGAACATCGTCCACTTCGACGCCCACCTGGACTACAGCCACGACTACCAGGGCGAGCTTTACACCCACGGCAGTCCCATCCGCCGCTGCCGCGAGTTGGACTTCGTCAACCACATCACATCCATCGGCATTCGCACCGCCCGCCGCCAGCCTTACGAAGACTCGCAGCGGGACGGCAGCCTGATTATCACCACCGGCCAGTTCCGCTCCCTGGGGCCCCAGGCTGTGGCCGACCAGATTCCCCAGGGCGAGAACCTGTACATCACCCTGGATATAGACGTGATGGACCCCAGCCAGGCCCCGGGTACCGGTACCCCGGAGATAGGCGGCCTCTTCTACCACGAGATGCGCGAATGCCTGGCTGCCCTGGTGGCCAACCACAACCTGGTGGCCTTCGACCTGGTGGAAGTGGCCCCGCCCTACGATTCGTCGGAACTTACCAACCAATTGGGCGCGGCCCTGATCATTGATATACTGGCGACAAGATTTCCTTCCAGGTGAATGGTCGGAAAACCAAACACATGGATGTTGATGTTCTACGATTAAGTCACC